>DUUU01000187.1 GCA_012841485.1 Armatimonadota bacterium | reverse complement strand
GAGGATCACGTGCCCGGACGAGTGATCGCCGAGCATAAGGGCCAGTACCGGGTGCAAACGGAGGCCGGGGAGATGGCGGCTATCCTCCCCGGCAAGGTGCTGCATGCCGCCACGCGGCGAGACGAGCTGCCGGTCGTGGGCGACTGGGTCATCCTTCAGATACTTCCTGAAGAGCCGCCAAAGGCGCTGGTACAGGGCATTCTGCCGCGTCGGAGCTGCCTGTCACGGAAGGAGGCGGGGACCAGACCTGGCGAGCAGCCGGTGGCCGCGAATATCGACACGCTTTTCCTAGCCGTTGGCCTGGATGGCAACTACCGCCTGCGCCGCATCGAGCGCTACCTGGCGGTCGCCTGGCAGAGCGGCGCCGATCCGGTGGTGCTGCTCACGAAGGTGGATCTCTGTTTGCAGCTCGAGGAGCGGCTTGCCGAGGCACGGGCGGTGGCTGGCATCGCCTCGGTCCACGCGGTGAGCGCGCTCACGGGCGAGGGCCTGGATGCGCTTGCCCAATACCTCGTCCCGCGGCGCACCCTGGCGTTGCTCGGGTCATCTGGCGTGGGGAAATCGACGCTGATCAACCACCTCTTGGGAGAGCAGGTACAGTCAACGCAGCCGGTGCGCGCCGGCGATAGCAAGGGCCGGCATACGACGACCTCCCGCCAGATCTTTCTCCTCCCTTCGGGCGCGCTCGTGGTGGATACTCCAGGTATACGGGAGCTGCAGATCGGGGACGCATGGGAGGGGGTCGCGGAGGCGTTCCCAGAGATTGAGGAGTTGGCGTTCGGGTGTCGCTATGCCGATTGCCAGCACGAGCGCGAGCCAGGATGCCGGGTCCGGGCGGCACTGAGTGATGGCACGCTGGATCCGGCGCGGTTTGAGAACTACCGGCGAATGCGTCGGGAGCTGGCATACCAGGAGTCGACGCGCGACCGGAAGGCGGAGCGAGAGCGCAAGCAGCAGGTCAAGAAGCTGTGCAAGATGATCGCGCGGCTGCCAAAAAAGGGGGAATCGGGCCGCTGAGGCGAGCGTGCCTCTTAGCTTTCCTGCCTCGGGACCGGGATCACGGCGCGCACGCCGGGCTCAGGCTATCGCGGTTGGGCACCCGGGCGGAAAAAGCACGGCGGGATCCTCCCTAGGGATCGCCTGGAAGACGCTCAGGTTTGGCATAGGAACCGCCCGGGTAAGCCCGATCCGGGACCCACCTGGCAAAGAGCGTATGCTGTGGCGGCGGAACCATCCGCGTGACGCATCAGGAAGAGGGCACACATCAACGACTCTATACTGGGATCTGCGGACGCCTCCATTTGCATGCGCGTGGGTTTCGGAAAGGTGGCAAGGAGGGCGATGATGGGTGGCCGAATGTGCGGGCACATGCATCCATGGAAGGGGCGCGCGGGCATGATGCACAAGATGGCCTGGCTCCACCGCTGGGAGCATCTGGACCTGAGCGATGCCCAGAAAGAGCAGCTCCGTCAGATTCTATTCAACACGAAGAAGGAGATGATCCGCCGGTGGGCGGAGGTTCGCGTGGCCAAACTCGAGCTAAAGCAGATGCTGATGGAGGACGCGCCGGATCGCATGCGCGTGGAGCAGGCGGTTCGCAATATCGGGCAAAAGAAGACGGAGATGGGCCTGCTGATGGCAAACGCCAAGCTGGATGCCCTCGCAGTGCTCACCCCTGAACAGCGTCGCGAGCTCCATGAGATCTCGCCGCACACCGAGTGCCCGGAGTATGGGCACAAAGGCGGTCTGGCGGGTGCCCTCGGCGAGGAGGATGAAGAGGAGATGGGTGAGGCGTAGCCCCCTCCTGATCACCTCTTTTCGGTCGCGCGCGAGGAGCGCGCGACCGGGCTTCGTCTTACTCTTTGAGCTTCGCGGCGAGGGCCAGGATCAGGCCGCCCGCGAAGAGCTGGTTGATGCCGATAAGCCGCAGCGCGTCATCCGGAACCGGCTCCCACAGCCGCACGTAACTGCGGATCCACTCCGGCACGTGTTCTCCGCTCCAGAAGCGCAGCAGCGCTCGTGGCCACCTCAGCAGCGTCACCCCGCGATAGATGAGCAGGGTCCCCATGATGCTCGCGAAGCACTTCATGCCGCTTTCCCTCCGGCTCTGGGCCGCTCGCGCCAGACTCCTCGTACCCACCAGGCGCCGGTCCCAAGCCGTTCTTGCAGGACAGTTTGCTATGATATCATGAAGCTCGGGGATGGTGACGCCCGCCCTGGCGGTGGATGGCGAGGTGACGTCATCCGGGTGCGTGCGTTCCCCTGGGGAGACCAAGAAACTTCTGGGCACGCAATCGCCTTCAGCGGGGTCTAAAGGAATGGGGAGTGACGGAGCGCCCGGTGTGCTCCGCGATGAGATGGGTGGAGGGCTTCCAGAGCATGGAACAGCTTCTCAGCTTGCTGACGCGCGCCGTGGAGGGAGCTCCGGGCGTCGCGCTCGGCGCCGCTGCCCTCTGGGGGGTGTTGAGCGTTCTGCTCAGCCCGTGCCATCTGGCCGGCATCCCGCTGATCGTGGGCTTCATCGGGAACCAGGCGACGATGAGCGCGCGGCGCGCATTTGCACTCTCCCTGGCCTTCGCGGGGGGAATCCTGATCACCATCGCCGGAATTGGCGCGATCACCGCCTCGCTGGGACGCATGGCCGGCGACGTGGGCGCCGCCGGCAACTACGTGGTGGCCGCGCTTTTCTTCGTGGTGGGCCTGCACCTGATGGATGTGATCCCCCTCTCCATCCCAGCCGTTGGCCCCGGCAAGATGCGGCAACGGGGCATTCTGGCCGCCCTGCTCCTCGGGCTGGTCTTTGGGATTGCCCTGGGGCCTTGCACCTTCGCCTACATGGCGCCTGTGCTCGCGGTGACGTTCAAGGCGAGCGCCACGCAGCCGCTCTACGGGGCCAGCCTGCTCGTCGCCTATGGGGCCGGCCACTGCGCCGTCATTGTGGCCGCCGGCGCGTCCACCGAAGCCGTGCAGCGCTACCTCCATTGGAGCCGCGACTCCCGCGGCACGGCGATCCTCAAGAAGGTCTGTGGCCTCCTCGTGCTGCTGGGCGGGCTCTACCTGCTTCATACCGCGCGGTAGGGGCCGAGCGGAGGCGTATCGCCTTGTCCGTCGCCGCCGGCTCTATGGTTGTGGCACCTCGCGATCGCAGTAGGCGCATTGGATGGCCTCCTCGTGCCCGGCGACGCTGACAAAGCGCGGGGTGAGGTAGGGCTCGTTCCGGGTGACGCAGCGCTCGTTGAGGCAGACTAGGCCTGGCGGAGTGTTCACCGCAGTGGCGTGCGTCTCCGGGGGGTGCGTGCCGGGACCAGGATCCTCGGCGCCGAGGAGCAGCGCGGAGAGCGCCATGCGGATCGGCACGCCGTTGCCTGCCTGGCGGAAATAGGCCGCCCGGCGGTCGCGGTCGATGCGGTAATCCAGCTCATCCACCCGAGGGAGCGGGTGCATGATGAGGGCGTCCTTCTTCGCCTTGTCGAGCATCGCTTTCTTGATAGCGTAGCTTCCCGCGGCAGCCTCATACTCGGCGTGGGTGCGGAAACGCTCTCTCTGGACGCGGGTGAGATAGATCACGTC
>DUUU01000186.1 GCA_012841485.1 Armatimonadota bacterium | reverse complement strand
GCTGGCAGGCAGGGAGGATCGGATCCGGCTCAACGGGATCGACCGCTGGGTGGGCGGGGTTCACCTATCCGGACGCGGTCCGGCCTGGCGTTGGCACCCGCGAGAGCAGAGGCTTGTCGTGGCATGAGCCCGTCCACGCGGGAAAGGCGGCCGGCGCCCCCAAAGCACGAAACCGAGCTCTACCCGCCGATTCGCGACTTCCTGGTATCGCTTGGTTACACCGTGCGCAGCGAGGTACGCGGGTGTGACATCGCCGCCACGCGCGAGGAGGATGAGCTGGTGGTGATCGAGATGAAGCGGCGATTCTCCACCGATCTCCTCATCCAGGCGGTGGAGCGACAACGCCTGACCGACTCGGTCTACGTCGCCTTGCCACAATCGGCGATCCCCACCGGGCGCGCGGGCCGGGCGCGCTGGCAAGGGATGCAGCGCCTCCTCAAGCGGTTGGAGCTCGGACTCCTTCTCGTCTCCGACGAGAACAGCGTCTCGGTGCTTCTCCATCCCATTGTCTGCGAGCGCCGGCGCGCGGGCCGGGCCCGGCGGGCGCTCTTGCGTGAGGTCGCGGGCCGCTCGGGCGACTACAATGTGGGAGGCAGCACCCGCCAGAGGATCTGCACCGCCTATCGGGAGGCTGCCCTTTTCATCGCCTGCTGTCTGGAGCGGCATGGCACCATGCGCCCGCGCGACCTGCGCGCTCTCGGTGCCGATGCCAGGACTCAAGCGATCCTGAGCAAGAACTACTACGGGTGGTTCGAGCGAATCGACCGGGGCGTCTATGCCTTGAAGCCCCAGGGCCAGGCTGCCCTCGCGGAGTATCCTGAATTGGCCGCGCGCTTCCGGCACGCGCTGAGCGAGCGTGAAGCGGGACATGCCGGAGAAGGGCACCTGCCGTCCCAGAGCGATGCGTAGCGGCGCGCCACCGTCGCTGGCAGGGGGTGCCCGGGGCAGACGAGAAGAGGTTTCCTCATGAAGAGTCTATCCATAGAGTTGAGTCGCGTGCCCGAGGGAGGGTTGGGCGAGGATCAGCACCTGACCCTGCTTCTCCCTGCGGGGTGCCCTACCACCGTGAAGGCGTGGGAGGAGCAGCGAGCCAGTCTGCGCCGCGAGTGGGATCGCGTCCTGGGAAAGCCCTCTTTTGAGAGCTTCGACCAGGCGGTGGAGGTGGTCGGCCGGTTCGAGCAGCCGGAGTATCGCGGCACCCTGGTCCGCCAGCCGACCGGACCACACACCCGGCAGCTCCTCCTGCTGATGGAGCCGGTGCGGGCCCCCCGGTCGCCACGCCCGGGGGCCGTGGTGCCCTTCTACCATCCCGATGCGATGGCCGGCTACGACCTCGCGAAGGGCGAGCCGCTACGCGAGCGTCCCGTGGTACAGTTCGGCAGGCATCTGGTCCAGCAGGGCTATGCGGTCGTCTGCTCCGAGGCGTTCCCGTTCAACACCGTGCCCCATCCCGGCACCGAAGCGGGTTTTGCCTGGTGGCACGCGGGCGCCAAAAAGCTGCTTCAGGACAACCCGCAGTGGACCGGCATGGGCAAGCTGGCGTGGGATGCCTCGCGCGCGCTCGACTTCCTCTTGGAGCAACCGGACGTGGACCCCGAGCGCATCCTGATGATCGGACATTCGCTTGGGGGAAAGATCGCCTTCTATGCCGGCGCCCTGGACGAGCGCGTGCGCGCCGTGATCGGATCGGACTTCGGCATCGGCTGGAGCTTCACCAACTGGGATGCGCCCTGGTACCTGGGGGAGCAGATCCACCAGCCAGAGTTCCCCCTGGCGCATCACCAACTCCTCGCGTTGCTCGCACCCCGCTCCTTCCTTCTGATCGGCGGCGAGGCCGACCGCCTGGAGAGCTGGCAATATCTGAGGGCCGCGCAGGAGGTGTATCGGCTATACGAGCGCGAGGATGCCGTGGGCCACTTCTATCACGGCACCGGGCACTCGCCGACGCCGGAATCGCTGGAGATTGCCTACCGCTGGCTCGCGGAGCAGTTCGGGTTGCCGGAAGAGGCCTGGACCCTCTAGGTCAGGTGCCGTTTCGGCCGCGCGGCATCCCCCCGCGGCCGGCGTCACCGCCTGCTCGGGCGGCTCTCTGCCAGGGAGGCCCAGGGGCCGCCCTCGCCGCGCGTCATGGAGGGGGCGAGGGCATGATGCGGCGCCCCGAAGTGCAATGCGCCTCGGGGCGCACGGCGTCACGATGCGCACCTGGCTACAGCTTCTGGACGCGGTCTCCGAGCACCTCGCTCAGGATGTCGCGGTCCTTCGCCGAGAGCCCAACGTGGAGGTGCTGGCGGAAGCCCTCGCCGTAGGCCACCTTACGCGGGGCCAGCTGACCCATCGCCGCGCAAGCCTCGCGCATCGAGACGAGATAGGCGTCCTTTCCCTGGCTCACATCCAGCCATTCCTTCTGCGAGGCGTGGCGGCGGAGCATCTCTTCCTTGACGTCAATCTTCTCGGTGACATCGACGAGAAGCGACGGGAGGATCGGCTCGCGCAGCGGGCCCATGTTGCCGTATGGCTGAGCATGGTAGAGATAAACGTCCTGCATCGTCGGCTCGACCCAGGGATGGGAGATCCAGTTGCGCATGCCACGGCTGAAGCACGCGGTCACGGCAAGCCGGCACGCATTCTGGTGGTCCTCCATGTAATCCTGTGGCGATTGGGTGAGGACAATCTGAGGCTTGATCTCGCGGATCACCGCGGTCACGCGGCGGAGGGTCTCCGGCTCGTAGAAAATCTCAAGGTCGTTCACCAAACCCTCATGGTAGGTGGCGCCGATCACGGAGGCGGCGGAATGGCCCTCGCCGGCACGGATCCGGATAATCTCCTCGTTGGAGTGTACCGCGGTGCCGCAATTGCCGTTGGCAACCGTGAAGATGTGGCATTCGTAACCGGCATCGGCCAGCAGGGCCAGCGTGCCGGCCATCATAAACTCGACGTCGTCCGGATGGGCAGCCATCGCCAGAGCAATCTTGGAATCGGACATCAGTCACCCTCCCTAGAATCATGTGTCTGTGAAGCGGTTTCGTCGTGACGCCCGTGATTACCTGCTATCTGATCGTGCCAGGCAACTAAGCCGCCGGGGGCTCTCGCATGCCCGCGCCCGGCATGCCCGTGAATGCCGGCGCCATCGATTCCCGGCAGGAATCAGGGACAGGCGGACGCGAATAGGAAGGCGAGTGCCCGTAGTGCTCCGCGCGTGAGTCGAGAGCGCGTATCGGACTCGCCGCTCCATATCGCGAAAAAAGCTGTAGGCAGCCGGCCTGAAGGGAGAGAGTCGATGAACATCGGTATTATTGGCCTTGGGTTCATGGGATCCACCCATTTCCGCGCGGTCCAGCAGGTGCCCGGCGCGCGCGTCTCCGCCTTGTGTGACTCGATTCAGAAGCGCCTTGATGGCGACTGGCGGGACATCCGCGGCAACATCGGGGAATCCGCCGGTATCGTTGACCTCAGTGGCATCAACAAATACCTCGAGGTGGATAAGTTCCTGGCCGACCCCGAGATTGACCTCGTGGATGTCTGTCTCCCCACACCCTTCCATCGCGACATCGCGATTCGCGCCATGGAGGCGGGAAAGCACGTCCTCGTCGAGAAGCCGATTGCCCTCACGCTGGAGGATGCCGACGCCATGGTCGAAGCCTCGCGGCGCACGGGCAAGAAGCTGATGGTGGGCCAGGTCGTCCGCTTCTTCCCCGAGTTCGACTTCGTGAAGCAGACGGTCGCCGGTGGCGAGTATGGTGCCCTCCTGGGTGTGCACCTGAAGCGGGTCATCTCCAAGCCGTCGTGGTCAGCCGGCGGCTGGTTCAACGACGCGAAGCAGACGGGGGGCATTGTCCTCGACCTGCATATCCACGACTCCGACTTCATCCGCCATCTCATCGGCACGCCGGACGCCGTGCAGTGCAGCGGTGTCGTGAGCCCGGGCGGCGAGGTGGTCTACATTGCCGCGCAGTATCTCTTCGAGGGGCGCAACGTGACGGCTACGGCCAACAGCGGCGCCATCGCCTCGCCGACGGTGGTCTTCGAGCAGGGCTACGACGTCTACCTCGAAAAAGCGACCATCCGCTACAACTCGCAGGATGAGGCGCCGGTGACCCTCTACACGGACGAGGGCAAGCAGGCGGTCGATCTGAAGAAGGCGGTCGGCCTGGCAAGCCCCGATGGCTGGGTCAACGAGATCGCCTACGCGGTAAAGTGCCTCTCCGAGGGCAAGGAGCCGGAGCTGCTCGCCGGACAGTCGGCCCGTGACTCGATGTACCTCTGCCTGAAGGAGCTCGAGTCCGTCGCGACCGGCAAGCCGGTCAAGGTGAAATAACCTCCTGGCCGCGTGGGGGCAATCCCCTCTCGCGCGGGCTTCGTCCCCACTCGGCCACCACGACCCCTCGCACCCCGGGATCCTCCCACTCTCCCTGTTGGTAGCCTCACACGCGACACTTCCCGAAAAACGCTCCTTTCCGCGCCGAACCGTTCGCGGCGCTCTGCGGTCCTTGGGAGTATGGAACAGGCACTCAAGCGGCTACAAGAGGAGATCCGGGCGTGCCGGGCGTGCGTCGAGCGGGGCTACCCGGTCACCCCACCGCCAGTCGTCGGTCTGGGCACGCGCGCCCGCATCCTGCTGGTGGGGCAGGCGCCCGGCGGGATGGAGAACGAAAGCCGCCTTCCGTTCAGCGGACCGGCGGGCAAACGCCTCTTCGCGTGGCTGGAGCGCGCCGGCTTCGATCCGGAACGGATCCGCGAGGAGATCTACTTCGCCGCGCTGACGCGCTGCTACCCTGGCAAGGACGCGCGCGGCTCCGGC
>DUUU01000185.1 GCA_012841485.1 Armatimonadota bacterium | reverse complement strand
CGGCAAGAAGGAGCCCGCCAACCCCTGGAAGCGCCTAGCAGTCACCTCCCCCCAAGCCCGGAGGCAGCCCTTCACTCCGCTATCGGCTGCCCGTGTGGGAGAGGGGGAGGCGCCACCCTGCACAAAGGGCTCATAGCTTCCAGTAGACGGCCTCGTTGGCGATGACGTCTGGCTTCATCCACTTCACGTGCCCGTCGGCGAAGACGTAGTTCGCGCCTTCCGAATGCCGCGTCCGTCCCACGCGCGCGAATCGGTCATAACCCGAGGAGACGGCGCCGCCATTGCATCCCCATGCATACTGGCAATCGGGCTGGCGATTGGTGGTAGCCCCATCCGCGTTTTCGGCCAGGGAGATCGTCTCGGAGGGGCGCGTCACCTGCGCCATGCGAATCGGTGTCGGCACGGTGGAATCCCCCGCCGGATGCAGGTTGTAGTTGCAGAGGTAACTCAGCCGCATCCCCGTCACTGGCACCCACACATCGGGATCGCTGGGGCAGACAAAGACCTCCATGTTCTTCAGATACGGCTGCAGCAGCTCCGGAAACCGCACCTGCGGATTCATGACGTAGGCGAAATGGTAGCACTCGTCATAGTCCTGCACATACTGCATCGCCGCCATCCCTAGCTGCTTCAGGCTAGATTGGCAGCTTGACTTGCGCGCGTTCTCCCTCGCCCGCGCGAACACCGGGAAAAGAATCGCTGCCAAGATGGCAATAATCGCGATGACGACGAGCAACTCGATGAGCGTAAAGCCACGCTTTTTCATACGCTACCCCTTCGTGGTCTTGGGTGCTCCCAGGGCGAGCACACCGACACGACCCTTCACCTAGGCTACAGGATGGACGCTGCCTTGCTTCCGTCTAAGGTCAGCGGGAGTCTTGGTGCGTTCATTCGACGCCGAACCGCGATCCCCTCCCTCTCGTTCCGAACGTTGAGGGACGAAGATTCGGGCGTGCGCGATCCGAGAGGAGCACTCACTCACGAAGCTCTTGGTACTTGCAGATATGGAACCCATCAAAGGAGGAGTGCGCCGGTCCATAGAAAGAGCCTGGCGGCTCGCCGTTCCTATCTGATCAGGCGCACGCGCGAGGGAGCGATACCGCGTTGCCGGAGCGCTCCGGGGGCCCTCCGGGCGGTTGGCGGGATGCGCGAGGCGTGGTACTCCTCCATTGGGGAGGCGAACTGCCGGCGGTGCTCCACCTATCCCACGCCGCCTGCGCGGGGGGGACGCGGCCCAGCCCCTCATGGAGTAAGAAAGAAAGCAGGAGAATGGCGACATCACCTCATCCGACTGCGCACCGGCGCCGCGGGCTTTACCTGGCGCTTGTGCTTCTCCTGTGCCAGCCGCTGGCGGTGAAGCACTCTCGGGGGGCGGCGATCCGGCTTCGGCTCCCCTCGCCCGCGTATCGGGTAGGCGGCACGACGATGGTGCCCCTGCATCCCATCGTCGCGTGGTTGGGCGCCGAGATCCATCCCCGCCAGGGAGCTGCCACCATCACCCTCACGCGCGAGGGCCATCGCCGGAAAGTGGAGGTGCGCCCTGGCAGCACCTCGATCCTCATCGATGGCCGGCCCGCCCGGCTGCCCCGCCCGGCTTCATCGGCACGAGACGAGATCTATGCGCCGCTGGAGATCCTTCCCCTGGCGTTCCACGTCACAAGCGCGCGGATTCCTGACCAGCCGGACCTTCTCCTGCACGATGGAGCGCGGGAGGCCGTCGTCCCAGTGATGCCGCCCCGCTATCCTATCGTCGTGGCTGATGGCCGGTATCTTCTCGGCGGCAAGGAGAACGGCAAGTGGATCGATGCCGGTACGATGGCATCCCTGCTTCGGGGTGGAGAACGCTACTGGCTCTATGCTCCCTCGCGTTACCTGGGAACGGCCGTGGGAGCGCGCCCCACGGAGGAGCTGCCAGGGCCGTACCACTCCGTTCAGTTATCGCCCGAGCCGACGGAGACGGAGCAGGCCATCGCCGTGGGCGGACCGTGGAACGCTCTTCCCCGCAGGCCCGTTGCCCTCAGCCCCGCCAGTCCCTTCTACCGCCAGGCGGTGCGCGATCTCCTCCGCCAGAACGGGCTGCCGCGGGCGACGGTGAGAATCACCCAGGTGGTGCGTATCGACCTGGAGGGCGACGGCACCGATGAGGTGATCCTCAGCGCGAGAGCACCGGGGGCCGACCGCCCTCAGACGCGTGTTCGCGCCAACGACTACTCCCTGGTAGCCCTCCGGAGGATCCTCGACGGCCAGGTGAAAACCTTCCTCCTCGGCGCCAGCTTCTACAAGACGCCCGAGAAGCCGGCCGCGCCCTGCCTCTACACCTTGAGCAGCATCCTCGACCTGGACGGCGATGGCGTCCTGGAGATTCTGGTCGCTGACGCCTACTACGAGGGCAAGGGCATGGTGGTCTACCAGATGCAATCCGGGAAGCCGGTCGCCGTACTCAACGCCGGCTTTGGCGCCTGAAGCCTCGCGCCCGGCGCTCGCTCTGGCAGCCTTGCCCCGGATGCCAGAGCGAACCGGACACCGGTTGCGCGACGCCGTTAGCGCGCGGCCTCATGGATGAGAAGGCGCGTCTCGCCCCTCTGCATCGGCAAGGTGATGCTCTCCACCCGCTCGGCCAGCCGCTCGCCCGTGAGGGCATCGATCACATCTCCTGGAGCGGGCCAGCGCAGGCGCTTCTCCCCCGCCTCTGCCGCGTGGATGCACAGGAAGCGGCTATCCACGCTGATAGCGTCTCCGGACTCGCAGTAGAGGTGGCAGCCCGCCTCGCGCGCGATCCGCCAGAGAAGATCGGGGCGCAAAGTGGGCGCCGCGCAGAAGATCGACGTCCATCCCTCTTGCAGCTTCCGGGCGAGGCCCACCGCCTGTTTCGCATGCAGGGTGGCCAGGGTCTGCGCATCCGGATCCTCCACGACGAAGAGGGGCTCGACCGGGGTGGCGCATCCCGCCAGAGGCTTTTCCGGGTCGCCTAGCCAGACGGCTTTCCCGCCGGGATCGCGGCGCACGCGAATCCCGGTCAGAGCCGCGACCTGCTCCTCGCCGCAGGCCGCGTCCCCATAGAACCCGGGCGCATAGATCCACAGGGCCGTCGCCCTCTCGCGAGCCAGTCGAGACCGAATCGATGCCCGGAGAGCCTCGCTGACCCGGGCCGCGTTGAGGAAGATGTACAGCTTGTAGGGTGGAAGGCCGGCGTGTTCGATGTCGGAGAGGAGGTAGAGATCCCAGGCGGCGCCGATGCGCGGCAGAGCCGTCACCTGTTGCAGGACCATCTGCATGTTGATCGGGTGCATGGCGCGCAGGTAGAAGAAACTCTCCTCATCGATGAAAACAGCGACGTCACCGTGGAAGGGTGTCCGTCTGGAGAGCGAATCCTGCTGGATCGCCTGCATCCGCCGCAGGTCGGTGAGGAGGCCCGGATCCCCGAGCCACCCGGCTCCCATGTCGTACCAGGAGACGGCGGCACGCCGGGCGAGGACGTTGCCCATCTCGCGCAGCAACACGGCACGCGACTCGGCGAGCGTGCTTGCGCGCCCGAAACCGGCGGCGGGATCGGTGAGGTGCGTGCGGTAGTCGGCCTCGCTGAGCCACACCTTGCCATGCAGACGCACGCTCTCCGTGGCGGACATGAAACCGCTGGTGCCGCCCACGTGCCGGTCGCTATAGAGCGGCGGGCTCATCAGGAAGTCGATCTCCGGGCAGCGCAGCACCCGCGACAGGGCAAGGTGCGAGGAATCCTGCTGGCGCACACCATGCTGGGTGAGATAGCCGTAGTAGGTGCCGATGAGCGATTCGCCGGCGCCTGCTCCCTTGGCCACGCGCGCGAAGTAGCAGATATCCTCGGCGGTCAGCTCCGCCAGGAAGCGGTAGTAGTCAATCACGTGCCGCTCGCGGACGGGATCGCGGAGCGCGCCCCACGCCGCACCATGACGCTCGTCCGGAGACGGTGGGAGAGCAGACGCAAGCGCCACGTCTTCCCGTCCCCAGGCCTTGCGAAGCGCCGCGTCGCTCCCGTAGGTGGCCTTCAGCCACTCGCGCCAGGCACGGACAGCCGGCGCGCTATAGTCCGCCAGCTTGTTCTGCCATAGGCCCCACGACTGCCATTCGGCGCTATAGCCAGTATAAAGGATGTAGCCAAGGATGCGGTCGGCGTAGGGCGCTTCTCGAACGTGGCGCAGGAAGCGGCGGAGGTCTTCCGCCGTGTCGCGCCGCCAGCGTTCGCTGGCGAACGACTGGGGGCCCTTACCGCCATCCGCGTAGGTGCACAGCTCCTCGGGATGCGCCTTCTGCCACCACAGGGGCGCCGTGAGGTTCACATGCGGCAGGAAATAGGCGTCCGGGTCGGCTTCCAGAACCTCGGCGAAGTACGTGTCGAAGACGCTGTAGTCGTAAACGCCGGGTTTCACCTGCCCCAGCATTCCCGCGGTGCTCGATCCTGCCAGCCAGTCTGAGTAGAGGTGGAGGTCGTAGCCAGCAAACTCCTTGTGCCGGCCGATACGGTCGCGGTCGTTCGAACCGACGAAGAAGGGCGCGATAGGCTTGCCTTCGAGGAGAATGGCCGGGTCTCCCCCGATGCGCTTCACGGTGACCGCGGGCGGCTTGACCTTGCCGGCGCGCGGATTGGCGAAGGCCACCTGCGTTCCCTCGGAATCGAGCCCAACGCCTGGGATCGTCACTCCCGGGATGCCCACGCGCACCCGAAACTGCGCGGGAAAGGCATAGGGCGAGGTGGCAAACGCCTCGCGGAGCGCCACGCGGCCTGTTCCCGTTTCGGCGTGCAGGCTGCGCCACCGTACCAGCGTCTCGCCCTGGAAAAGCCAGATGAAGGCGGGGGTCGGGCCCCCTCCCGGGCGCTCCACGCGCAACGTGGCGTCCACTTCAATCGGCTGGCCCGCATTCACCCGTGGCGATACACGAAGCCCCTCCAGGACGCCAGCCCCCGCGGTCTCAGCCTGAACTCCGGGGGTAAACCCCGCTTCCTTGCCATGCAGGCGCACGGAATCGACCATGATCCAGCGGCCGGCCTCGTTGCCCGGATCGATTCGGAAGGAGATGACCTTCCCGGTGCTCCCGCCCCATTGCCGGGCACCGGGGCCGCCCCCGCTCTCTCCCCAGTTGGCTGCGGTCAGATCGAGACGGTAAGTCGCCCACCCTTCCACGACGGGAAGCGACTTGCCGAGGCCCCACTCGCCATTGGGAGATTTGTAGTAGACGGCCACGTGGTCCGCAGGCGCGGAGGAGTAGAGGCGCATCGTCACGCACGATAACAAGCGTGCGTCCACCCCATCCTCTGGCAGCACCAGCCAGAAGTAGGGGTCCCATTCCGTCATGCCGCACAACATGCCGCCGGTCACCTGCGCCGCGTGGAGGTTGCGCAGATCCCGGACCTCGGCCGGATCCGCGAACTCCCACGCCTGATCCGCATGCACCGCCGCGTGTGAGAGCACCAGGAGAACGCCGAGCAACCATTTCATCGCGAACACCCTCCCGCCAGGCGGCATGTCTGACCCAGCGGGGGAAATGGAACGCAGGCCGCGAGCCGCGCTTTCCTTCGTCCCGCCTGCTCAGGTCATCGCCGCCGCGATATGGCGGCACCCGCCCGCCTCATGAACCACGACTTCGGGAGCTGGGAGGGGAATCCTTTGCCCGGCCATGCCAGGGTGCCGCCCGAATCTGGCCCACGCCAATCGCCCGCGCTTGCCTCGCCCGGCCCATAGGCGCGGATGTTTCCGCTCGCGCGACGTTTCGCCCGGCCATCCCCAGCTTGCCGGTGCCGCCGGCAGCCCCCCTGGCAACCACCTCATCCAGCCACTGCATGAGATCCTTCCTTCTCCTGGTTTGCTGGGACGGGGCAGCGGGTATACTGGCTTGGGCGCACCTACGGCGAAGTTGCGACGGTCCGTGAGCCCGGCTGCGCTGGCATGATGCCGCCGGCTCTGGAAAAGAGGGGATCGCCCTCCCTGGGGATATCGGGGGCAGCCTGCCTCGAAGAGAGCGGCCGCGTTTCCGAACCCCTCCGACCGCCAGCATCAGGCGTCCAGCGATAGGGAGCATAGGAGGTTTCTCAGGAATGGCCAGAGGCACGGTCAAGTGGTTTGATGACGCGAAGGGGTACGGGTTTATCACCCGTCCGGATGGGGAGGACCTCTTCGTCCATTTCTCATCCATCGAGGGTCGCGGCTATCGCAGCCTGCAGGAGGGGCAGAGCGTTGACTTTGACGTCGAGCGCGGTCCCAAGGGCTTGCAGGCCGTCAACGTTCGCCCGGTCTCCGACTGAGAGTCGACAGCAGGCCAGTGGAGGGTGAAACCACCGCCGGGGCTCATAGCCTGGCGGGGCCCACTCCACTGGCCTGCGGGCCATCGGTTGCGGCGTTCTATACAGTTCTCGGCCACACACGCCACTCTCCCGGCACTCAGCATCCTCAACGGGATCCCTAGAGTCCGGCACGTCTTTCCCAGGTGTCGCCATCCTTCGAAGCACCTTGCTTGCTCGCGCAGGCACGCCGCTCGCGGCCACCTGCCCGGCCGCGCTCGCTCACGCTTGGGCCACGCGGAGGAACGCAGTTGCATCGGACGGTGGCAGCCGCGTGACCATCCCGCGAACCGGCGTCTCCGGCGCCTGTCGCAGGGTGGTCCCCCGGACCCAGCTCCCCACCGATGCGAGCCGTTCTCCAGCTTGCATGGCCGCGCCAGCCCGGTACCCGCGCGGAGAGGCGCGCACGCCCCTCGTCGTTCTGTAACGCGAGGGGCCCCCGAGCCAGGATGCCTCTCCAGTAGAGAGGGGCGCGTTCTGGTGGCGGCCGCCCAGGATCCCCGGGGGAAAGTACCTGGCGCCTGCCCGGCCGGATCGCACAGGGATGGGGGATCCGGGCCTCGGTGCACTCTTGCGCCCCACCGGTGCAGCCATGGCTTCCCCCGCAAGTGGCGTGTTCTTTGCGAAAGGG
>DUUU01000184.1 GCA_012841485.1 Armatimonadota bacterium | reverse complement strand
TCGCCGTCCAGGCCAGTCCGGCCGATGGTTCCGATGCCGTCGCGCACGCCGCCGAAGAGCTTGCCGATTTGGAGGCGCAGGTGGGCACCTTTCAGGAGAGCGTCCGTCAGGTCCTCCGCCAGGCTTCCCAGCCTTCGCGCTAAGTCAACGGGACGACTTTCACTTGTGGCACCAGCTGCTCGATTTCGGCACGCGTGCAGAGACCCGGGCCCAACACGGCTGCGTTGGCAGTGCCCGCCGCCACTCCCCAGCGCAGCATCGTCTCCATCTCCATGTCGCGCGCAAGTGCAGCGGCGAAGCCGGCCACCATGCAATCGCCCGATCCAACCGTGCTCACCACGTCCGTGGGCGGGGGCTCGGCATGCAGCAGATCGGTGCCATGGGCCAACACCGCGCCATGCTCCCCAAGCGATACGGCCGCAATCGCCACGCCGCTCTGTAGCAGGGCGCGCGCTCCCCGGGCAGCTTCCGCCGGTGTTATCACCGGCGTGCCCATGAGGTCGGCCAGCTCCTCGGCGTTCGGCTTGACCAGGTAGGGCGCCGCCGCCACCCCCCGGCGCAGCAGCTCGCCCGAGGTGTCGAGCAACACCCGAACGCCCGCCGCGCGGATCCGACAGATCAGGCGCGCGTAGAAATCCGAGGGCGTTCCCGGCGGTCCGCCCCCAGAGAGGACGACAAGCCGGGCACGCTCCAGCCACCCGGAGATTTTCGCCTCCAGGCGCACCGCGTCCATCGCCGTCACATGCGGTCCTGGCTCGTTGAACTTGGGGTGCATCCCCAGATCTGGATCGACCACCTCGACGCAGACGCGCGACTCGCCCTCGACGCGCACAAAATCGGGGAGGACGCCCGAGCGCTCGAGCTCCGAGAGGATGAAGTCGCCGGTGTACCCGCCGGCAAAACCGGTCGCCACCACCTCGCAGCCTAGAATCGCGCAGACGCGGGCCACGTTCACACCCTTGCCGCCAGCCGTCGTCAGGGTAACGCACGGGCGATGGATGCCCTGCGGATCGAAACCTTCGATCACATAGGTCTTGTCGACTGCCGTATTGAGCGTCACTGTAAGGATCATCGCCCCATTGATTCCCCGTCGCCGGCCGATCCTCCTGCCTGCGCGTGCCCGGCCCCTGCCAGAATGCTCTTGACTCGGGCGCATTTAGAGGGTAAGATAGAGACGATCGGCCCCATGGCCTATCGGCGCCTGTTGGAGCAGGAACCGGGGGTCGGCAGAAGAAGCCTGATGATAGGAGGATACGAGTGCGCACCGATCCTCCTAAGAGAGGAAGGGAGGGAGTATCAGATGCCAACGGCCGCAAAGAGCACTTCGGCCCGCAAACGCGTCTCCTTTTCGCTCCACGCGCCCGATGCCCAGAGCGTCTCTCTGGCGGGCGACTTCAACGGTTGGGATCCGACCGACAAACCGATGAAGCGTGATGCATCTGGCCAGTGGAAGGCGACCCTCACCCTACCCGCGGGCGAGTACCAGTACCGCTTTGTCGTAGACGGTGACTGGGCGGATGATCCACAATGCGACCGCCGCTCCCCAAACGAGTTCGGCACTCTGAATTGCGTCCGCGTAGTCTCCTAATCCATACCCCGGTTATCCTCAGCACACGGCCCGCCCCCTCTCGCGAGGCGAAGGCGGGCCGTTCTGATTCCAGGGCGCATTGCCGCAACGAAGCGCGACGCACCTTGCTCCCGTTCGGGCGCGCACACCGTTCAAGGCTGGGTGCCGTCGCGCGCGCTCGATGGCGCTCGGAGTTCCCCCGCCCGCTGGAGGTGGCGCTGTGCCGCCGTTTCCCAGCCAACCACGCGGCAGAGCTCTCCCAGTTCCTCGTGCAGTGATGGCTCCTCCGGCGCCAGGGCAATCGCTCGCTCCAACTGCTGGATGGCATCACCCGCGAGGCCGTACTCCTGGTAGAGCCGTGAAAGGAGAATCGGGCCGGTTGTGTCGCCGATCTCCGCCTCCGCGACAGAGCGCAGCGCCGTCTCCTCCTGCCGCAGCCGCGCCAGCGATTCGGGCGCAAGCACCCCAAAACGAGATCCCGCCTGTGCTACCGGCTGATCGCCCGCGAGCGCCTCGACCGACCAGGAGTAAAGGACGCCTGGTCTGAGCGCGGGCAGATCCGAGGGATAGGGAAGCCGGGCCTGCGTGAGCCGACGCTCCAGCGCGACCGTCCCTGAGGGCTCCTTCACCACAATCCGGTAGGCATCCGCGCCCGCGACAGTCGTCCACGCGAAGGTAGGCCGGCCCGAGCGGAGCTTCGATCCGAGGGGCGAGAGGAGGCACAGCTCTGTCAGGCCGCGAACGCCCACCGCGCCAGGCCTTCCGGCAAGCCCGGCACCGCCCAGGCGCAGCTTCGCCCCGCCTTGCAGGGCGATGACGGCTTTCGTGGGGAGGGCGGGCTCCTTCCCTCCTCGGGGCACCACGACACGCTTACCGCCAATCGGGCGCAGCGCGTTGGCGTGTACCTCGGCCACGGTCTGCGGGCACATCTTCTCGCGATGCCCATCCTGGAAGAAGACCACCGTGGCGGCAGCTCCCTGTCCAGTGCGCAGGGTGTCGCCGGTGTTCAACAGGGCCATCAGGCCCGGCTTCTTCCAGGTAGACGCACCCTTCTCTATCACCTCCACGCTGCCCCGGATGCTCGTCAGCATCGCGGGCCGAGAGGAATCGGCACCGCCGTCCGCTGCCAGTCCGAGGGAGAGGAGGCAAGCGGCACACCAAACGTGCATGGCTCTCTTCATGATCGGCCTCCCGGGCCTGCCCAATGGAGTGGAACAGACCCCTCTTCACCGGCCCATCACCAGCGGAGCGGGAAGGACGCAAGGCGAGCGGGTTCCCTCCCAAGCGGCCATGGCGCGCCAGATGGGCGCGGATTCGCGCTCTCAACCGGCGCGCCCCCCTGGGGCCGGCGTGGCCGGCGCCCCGGCGGACGCATC
>DUUU01000183.1 GCA_012841485.1 Armatimonadota bacterium | reverse complement strand
GACGAATGAGGGGAAAACGGGCGGACCACCTCCTCTGCCAGGCGGCCCGCCCTCATCACGCGAAAGCCATGCCGACTAGGCATCGCTTTTCGGGGGCAGCGTGTCAAGGTACTCGCCGATGGCGCGCGCGGCGCGGCGGCCGGCGCCCATGGCAAGGATAACCGTCGCGGCACCGGTCACGATGTCGCCGCCGGCGAAGAGACCTGGCCGCGGGGTGGCGCCCGTCTCCGGATCCGCCACGATGTTGCCCTTCTCAGTCACGGCCATGCCTGGCGTGGTCTGAGGCACCAGCGGGTGCGGGTGGTTACCGATGGCGACCACCACCGTCTCCGCGGGCACCACGAACTCGGAGCCCGGCACCGGCACCGGACGCCGCCGGCCCGAGGCATCCGGCTCGCCCAGCTCCATGCGCTGGCATTCCACTCCGGTCACCCAGCGGCGGTCATCACCGAGCATGCGCGTGGGCGCCACCAGCAGCTCGAAGTGGATTCCCTCCTCCTCCGCGCGCTCGATCTCCTCCAGGCGCGCGGGCATCTCGGCGCGCGAGCGCCGGTAGAGAATCGTCACCTTCTCGGGGCCCATGCGCAGCGCCACGCGCGCCGCGTCCATCGCCACGTTGCCGCCGCCGATGACCACCACCTGCTTGCCCATATGGATTGGGGTATCGAAGTTGGGGAAGTCGAAGGCACGCATCAAGTTCATGCGCGTGAGGAACTCATTGGCAGAGTAGACGCCACATAGGTTCTCGCCCGGGATGCCCAGAAACATCGGGAGGCCCGCGCCTGAACCCACGAACACCGCATCATACCCCTCGGCGAAGAGCTCATCGATGGTGATCGTTCGCCCGATCACGACGTTCGTCTCGATCTTCACGCCCAAAGCCTCAAGCGCGGCGATCTCCTCCGCGACAATCGCCTTCGGCAGGCGGAACTCCGGGATGCCGTAGACCAGCACGCCGCCCGGGCGATGCAACGCCTCGAAGATCGTCACGTCGTGGCCCTGACGCGCCAGGTCTCCCGCAGCCGCCAACCCCGCCGGACCCGAGCCGATCACAGCGACGCGCCGGCCGGTAGGCGCGGCCTTCTCCACCGTGCCGCCGTTGCTGCCGCGGCTGCGGGCATAGTCGGCCACATACCGCTCGAGGGCACCAATGGCGACCGCGCCATACTTCTTCGCCAGGGTGCAGACCTGTTCGCACTGCGTCTCCTGCGGGCAGACGCGGCCGCAGATCGCCGGAAAGAGGTTCTGCTCGCGCACGATGCTGACGGCATCGTCATCGCGCTCCTCGGCAATCGCCTTGATGAACGCGGGGATGTGGACGCCGACCGGACACCCCTCCATGCACTTTGCCCGCTTGCACTGCAGGCAGCGCTCCGCCTCCAGCCGGGCTTCCTCTGCCGAGAATCCGGTGGCGACCTCCTCGTAATCCCGGATGCGCTCTTCCACCGGCCGGGTGGGAATATGCTGCCTTGGAATCGCGAGTCGTCGCTTACTATCGTTCGCCATAATCCGCTTACCGTCCTCAACCAAAACCAACCTGGGACCCTCGCGACAGATCGCGCGGCGAGTGGGTGTCACTCCTCCGAGCGTTCCGCCAGGCGCCTTCACGGCCATCGCGAGTGCCGCTCCGTCCGATGGGCGGCGAAGCGCAGGTTCCTTTGAACTGTTCTTGTTACTATCGCAGGCTAGCGCAGCGGCTCGGGGTTGCTCCGGCACCTGCCTCGTGACGTCTCCTCCTGAGGACGGTAGACCGCCAGGCGGGCACGCAACTCATCGAAATCGACCAGGTGGCCATCGAACTCCGGCCCATCCACGCAGGCGTATTTGACCTTGCCATCAACGGTGACCCGGCAGCCGCCGCACATCCCCGTGCCATCCACCATCACCGGGTTGAGGCTGACGACCGTCTTCACGCCATACGGACGAGTCGCGTCACACACGGCTCGCATCATCGGCAGCGGGCCCGCCGCCAGAACCTGATGCACCGGCCCGGCCTGCAGGATGCGCTCGAGCGGCGCTACGACGAGGGCCTTCTCGCCGCGAGATCCGTCGTCGGTGGTAATATGGAGGCGCTCGCTGGCAGCCGCCAACTCTTTCTCGAGGATCAGAAGGTCCTTCGAACGCGCGCCAAGAATGGTGTCCACTTGATTCCCGGCGGCCTGCGCCGCCGACGCAATCGGCAGTATGACCGCGGCGCCTACGCCGCCAGCCACGCACACCACGCGCCCCCAGCGCTCGATATGCGTTG
>DUUU01000182.1 GCA_012841485.1 Armatimonadota bacterium | reverse complement strand
GCCCTCTCTTCTCTAGCGAGGGGCGTCCCTGCAGCGTCTCCTGCTCCTATCGTAACAGATATCTCTTCCAGTATCAACACCACAGCGCCGGATCGTGCTAGAATCTACTGAGAAGATTCTCCAAGATATGTGAAGTTCGTCCGGTTCGGTGGCCGCCTCTCGCTCCCGAGGATGGTCAGGGGGGCCCGCACTCTCCATCCGCGTGCGTCTGCTTCATCTGTGGTCTCGCCTCGGTATCGATGCAGACCCTAACACACGATCGCTGCTGCTGGCCGAGTGCGTTCGCGGCGGTCCCCGGGCGTGACCTTGCGCATACTCATCCCGAGGCCTGGGTATACGCGGTGTATGGAATCGCGATCCCAGACCCTGAAGCAGATCGTGCCCCTGCGCCTCCTGGAAGGCGTCTACCAGCTCACCCCGGGCTGGGAGAAACGCTACTTCTTGCGCACGCCGGATGGCAACATCCTGATAGACACGCCCCCCGGACAGGAGAGCGTCTTCTCGGCCATCGAGATGCTGGGCGGCGCGAGCATCCTATTCATCACCCATCGAGACACCGTGGGCGACGCCTGGCTCTTTCGAGAGCGCCTCGGCGTGCGCGTCGCCATGCACCCCGATGATGCCGATTTCCTCACCGGGGCGCCACCGGAGATCGAACTAAGCGATGGCCTCTATCTGACGCCGGAGACGCGCGTCCTCCACGCGCCGGGGCACAGCCCGGGAAGCTGCGCGCTCCTCCTGGAGCGGGCTCCGGGGGCTCTCTTCCCGGGCGATGTGGTGATCGCGGATGCCGAGGGGCGCCTGCAGCTCCCGTTGGAGGGCTATTCAAAGAACCCCCGCCGGGCGCGCGACGCCGTGTCACTCCTCCTCAAGTACCCCTTCGATGCCCTCCTGCCGGCGCATGGCACCCCGATCCTGCAAGATGCCACGGCGCGCGTGCGCGAGTTTGTCTCCCGGCATTGACAGGCGATTCGAGCGGGTCAGACGCGCGCCATGAGGCTGCAACCGGCCGGGGGAGCCAGCCATATGGTCAGGAGGCGGGGGCACGGGTTTGACAGTAGGGTGCCGGTCGCCTATAATGTCCCGCGGTAAGCCCGTCATGCAGTCGTGCTTGCATCATGGGCACGTTGGTAAGGAGGACCCGATGCCTGATTTCTCGTTCGACATCGTCTCTGAGGTGAATCTCCAGGAAGTGCGCAACGCCATTGACCAGGCGAGCCGGGAGATCGCTACGCGCTACGATTTCAAGGGGAGTGTCAGCGAGATCCGCCAGGAGAAGAACCTGATCCACCTTCACTCGGATGACGAATACAAGTTGAAGGCGGTGATCGATGTGCTCCAATCCAAGCTGGTGCGTCGCGGTATTGACCTCAAGGCGCTCGAATATGGCAAGGTGGAGCCTGCCAGCGGAGCCACGGTGCGCCAGACTGTGACGGTGCGCCAGGGCATACCCACCGAAACCGCGCGCGAGATCGTCAAGCTGATCAAGGGCACCAAGCGCAAGGTGCAGGCACAGATTCAGGAGGACAAAGTGCGCGTCACCGGCAAGGTGAAGGATGACCTGCAGGCGATCATCCAGCTCGTGCGGGAGAAGGACTTCAATCTCCCCCTCCAGTTCACCAATTACCGGGGATAGGGATGCCTGATTCAAGCCTGCGCGCTGCCAAAGCCGAGCTGCGCGCCCGAATGACCGCCCTCCGCGATGCCCTCCCGGCTGCATGGCGGGCCGAGGCGGACCACGCGATCACCCAGCGGCTTCTCTCGCGGTCCGAATGGGCCGGCGCGCGCGTGGTTTTCGCCTACGTCTCTTTCCGAAGTGAGGTGAGCACCCGGGCGATCCTGTCGGCGGCGCTGGAAAGCGGGCGCACGCTCCTGGTTCCTCGGGTGCACCGGGAGGGTCGGCGGATGGTGGCGTGCCGGATCCACTCGCTGGGCGAGCTGGTCCCCGGTGACTGGGGGATCTTGGAGCCGGCCGCCGCTACAGAAGTGGAGCCCGGGCAGATCGACCTCATCGTGACGCCCGGCCTCGCGTTCGACCGCCAGGGGATGCGCCTGGGCTACGGAGCCGGCTACTACGACCGCTTCCTTCGCAGCGTGCGCCCCGATTGCGTCCGTTTCGGCCTCGCCTTCGAGGCGCAACTCCTTTCTGCGGTGCCTGCGGGCGCTGACGATGAGCGTGTCGGCGGTGTGATTACCGAGGCCGACCTTTACCACTGCGACGGGTAGCCCGACGCCCGCGCGTTCTCCCCACACGCCGGCCAGAAAGACCACTGGCGGCCGGCACCCCGCCCAATCGCGTGTGCGCCTCCGTGTGGGAACCGTCGTGGAGCGGAGCGGGTCTATGTACGCGTGCGAACAACCGGGCCATCGCGGCGCTATCACCGGGCAGCTAGAGGCATCCTGCTGCCCTGCATGCGCTTGACATCGGTAAAGCCCGTATGCTATAAGAATGTGATAAGTACGGTTGTTCTGCCTACGTGACAGCTTGCATCACCGGGATCTGAGGGCAGGGGCATCTGGGTTTCCGCAAGCCCGCGGGTAGGATACTCCCCACGTCTGCCTCGTCTCTCGGGTTCCCCGCTACGGCGGGCACTATGCGCACCGACAGTCTCAAGGCGGGAGGCAGCTTTGCCGCGAATCGCGCTGGCGCCGATTGTCCCCTGTATCCAGCGGATCCGCGAGGGTGAAAGCGCTCGCCCCCTCTCGCTGGTAAGGGCAGTGGGGCTTTCGAGAGCGCGCCCGCACACCGCAGTTTCAGGAGGGAGCTCTCTTGATCCAGGTAGAAAACTTGACCAAGTACTACGGCGAGTACGCGGCCATAGAGAATGTGTCCTTCGCCGTAGAGAAAGGTGAGATCCTGGGCTTCCTCGGCCCCAACGCCGCCGGGAAGACCACCACCATGCGGATCCTCACCGGCTTTTTGCAGCCGACCAGCGGCAAGGCCGCCGTGGCCGGTTTCGACGTGGTCTCGCAGTCGCTTGAAGCGCGCAAGCGCATCGGGTACCTGCCCGAGAACGTGCCCCTCTACGACGATATGTCGCCCCGCAGTTACCTGCAGTACGCGGCACGCCTGAAGGGCGTCGAATCGCGCCAGGTAAACAAGCGCGTCGAAGAGGTGATGGAGGCCACGCGCATCACGGACCACGCAGAAGTGCTCATCTCCAAGCTCTCCAAGGGCTACCGACAGCGTGTCGGCCTGGCCCAGGCGTTGATCCACAACCCCGATGTGCTCGTCCTCGACGAGCCCACCGTCGGCCTCGACCCGAACCAGATCGTGGAGATCCGCCAGCTCATCAAGGGCCTCGGAGGAGACCGCACGATCATCTTGAGCACCCACATCCTGCCCGAGGTGGAGATGCTGTGCGGGCGCATCGTCATCATCCATGAGGGCAAGGTGGCGGCGATGGATACGCCAGACAACCTCGCCTTGCGCCTCCGTCGCGCGCAACAGATCGGAGTGCATGTGCGCGGGCCGGAGCGGGAAGTTCAGGCCAAACTGGCGGCTCTGCCGGGTGTGCTGCGCGTGCAGGTGGTGCGCGCCGGCGATTCGGTGGTGGAGCTGCTTGTGGATGGCGAGGAGAAGCACGACGTGCGCGAGGCCCTGGCGTCGGCGATAGTTGGCAACGGTTGGGGCTTGCGCCATATGGCCGAGGTTGGCATGAGCCTGGAAGAGATCTTCCGGCAGCTCACGGCCGAGGAGAAAGGAGTTGCAGCGTGAAGAACGCGATTGTGATCATGCGGCGAGAGCTGCACTCGTACTTCACTTCCACCATTGCCTACAGCGTGGCCGCGTTCTTCCTGTTGATCTGCGGGTATCTCTTCTTCGCTACCGTGAAGGTGACCCAGGAAGCCACGCTGCTCTACCTCTTCCACAATGCGGCGGTGACGCTGCTGCTCATCTCGCCGGCCATGACGATGCGCCTGGTGGCCGAGGAGCGACGGAGCGGCTCGATTGAGCTTCTGATGACCGCACCTGTGACAGATACGCAGGTGATCATCGGCAAGTACCTCGGGGCTTTGGTCTTCTACGCCTCGATGCTCCTCCTCACCCTTCAATACCCGATCATCCTGCTGCGGCTGGGCTCGCCCGATGGCGGCCCGATGCTGGCCGGCTATATTGGCCTCTTCCTGCTTGGCGCCGCGTTCCTGGCCATCGGTCTGGTGGCCTCCACGCTGACGAAGAACCAAATCGTGGCGGCGGTGGGCGCCTTCTCCGTGATGCTCATCCTCTGGGTGATCTCCTGGGTGGGCAGCACCGGCGCCTCCTCCACGTGGTCCGAGGTTCTGCGCCAGTTGTCGCTGCTGGACCGCTTCGGGAACTTCACGAAAGGCCTGATCGACTCGCGAGATGTGATCTACTTCCTGTCGATCATCGGCTTCTGCCTGTTCCTATCGGTTCGCGCCCTCGGCGCCGTGAAGTCTCGATAGCGTTAGGAGAGAGGAAAGCGAAGCGATGTCTTCTCGCATTCACCATACTGAACTAAGCCGGCGCGACCACCTGGGGATTACGCTCGGCTGGGTGAGCCTGGCGCTGCTGGTCGTCGGCCTGATCGGCTACCTCGGTAACAACACCCTGGTACTCTGGGTCAAGATTGCTCTCGGCCTCGGAGTGGCCGCCGGTGTGGGCTATCTCGCTATCCGGGGGAAGGCCGCGAAGGCGGTTCTCTTCAACCCCAGCACGGGCGCCGGCATCAACACGACGGCACTGACCCTCATCGTTCTGGCGATCCTGGTGATGGTCAACTATATCGCCGGCCGGCATAAGCACCAGATCGACCTGACGCGGCAACACCTCTACACGCTGTCGCCGCAGACCAAGGAGGTCGTCAAGAACCTGAAGGATGAGGTCCAGATCACCGCGATCTACCAGCTCGCTGGCCGGCGCGGCTTCGAAGGGCAGCGCGCCCGCGACCTCCTGCAGCAGTACAAAGACGTCAGCCCGAAGATCAAGTTCGAGATGCTCGACCCCGTGGCCGATCCCGCCAAGGCGATGGCCAAGGGCGTCCAAACCATGGATGTGATCTGGGTGGAATCTGGCGGGCGCAAGGAGACGGTCTACACCGTTGGCGAGCAGGAGGTCTCCAGCGCCATTCTCAAGGTGACCCGCCCGGAGAAGAAGAAGGTCTATTTCCTCTTCGGCCACGGCGAGCGCGACATTGAGTCGTACGAGCGCGATGGCCTCTCCGACGCGAAGAGCCTTCTGGAGAAGCTGAACTACGAGACGAGCAAGCTGATCCTCCAGACGGTGAAGGAAGTCCCCGCCGATTGCTCGGTGCTGGTGGTGGCCGGGCCAAAGAACGGCCTGCCGGCCAACGAGCAGAAGATGCTCGCCAAGTACCTTGAGAACGGCGGCAAGATGTTCCTGATGCTCGACCCGAAGACGCCCGTTCCCACGGAGCTGGTCTCGCCCTGGGGCGTCGAGGTGGGCAACAACATCGTCATCGACCCACGCCTGGGCGGTGGTCAGGCGCTCGTGGAGAAGTTCGAGTTCCACCAGATCACCAAGGATCTGCAGATCGCGCTCTTCCCGCTGGCGCGCTCGGTCAGCCCGGCCGCGACGCTTCCGGACGGGGTCACGGTTCTCTCGCTGGCGAAGACGCCGAGCATGGCCTGGGGCGAGACAAAGCTGGACGGTCCCTATCAGCAGGACGCGGACGATATGACCGGCCCAATCTCGCTGGCGGTAGTGGCTCAGAAGGAGCAGATGACCGACTCGCCCAACCAGACCGACGACAAGAAGAAGAGCACGCGGCTCGTTGTCGTCGGAAACTCGGCGTTCGCGACCAACGCAGCCTTCCAGGCGGTGAACCTGAGCGACGCGGTGTTCTTCATGAACTCCGTCAACTGGCTGGCCGAAGAGGAAGCCCTGGTCAACATCCCGCCGAAGGAGCCCGAGCGCAACACCATCACGCTCATGGACTCCACGTCGCGCTGGATCTTCCTGACCACGGTGCTGATCGTTCCGTTTGGTGTGCTCCTCAGCGGCGTCTTCATCTGGTGGCGCCGGCGATAGGCCAGGAGCACCGGTTGTGATGGAGTAGGGGATGGGAATGGCGCGGTGGCGCCTGGGGGGCCGGCACCTTTGCCGCCCTCCCGCGCCGCCGGCCCCTCTCCAGCTTGGCTACTCCATCACGCCAACCTGTGATCCACTATCCAAGGTAGGGAGATGATGAATAAGCAAGTAATGCCGACGATCGTGGGCGCGGTCATCCTTGCGCTCCTCGGCGGCTATGTCTACTTCTTCGAGCGTGGGAAGGCACCAGAAGAGGGCGGGGCGCGCCCGCTGTCACGAGTGCTGGGCTACAACGCCAACCGCGTCTGGAAGCTACAGATCGACCGCAAGGAAGATCCGATCTGGATCATGCGCCAGAAGGATCGCCGCGGCCAGACGTGGCGGATGGAGAAGCCACTCAAAGCCCTGGCCGACGGCGAGGAGGCGACGCGGATGATCGCCGAGCTCTCCGATACCGTGGTCGAGCGCGTATTGACCGAAAACACCCAGGACCTGAAGCCGTTCGGTCTCGATCAGCCCGACTGGGAGCTCACCCTTGCTACTGACGACGGGAAGACGCACACCCTCCTGGTCGGGGGCAAGGACCCAGGCGGCTCGCTCCTCTACCTGAAGCCCAAGGAGCGTGCGGATATCCTGGTCGTCTCCTCCTACTCTATGGATGGGCTCCAGATGAAACAGGCCGATGATCTGCGCGATAAGTCGGTCATCGGCTTCAAGAAAGAGGATGTGCAGCGCTTTGAGTTGACCGCCGAGGGGCAAACCATTCGTGTCGAGCGCGCTGGTGCCGATGCCTGGAAGATTACGGCCCCAGTCGCCGCGAAGGCGAAGAAGGAGAAGGTGAACTCCATCCTCATGTCCTTCGAGCGCCTGAAGGGCACCAAGATCGTCGCGGATAACCCCAAGGACCTGAAGCCGTATGGCCTCGACAAGCCGTCGGCCACCGTGGCGGTCTGGGTGAAGGGCGAGAAGGAGCCGCGCGTGGCGTTGCTCGGCAGCAAAGACAGCAGCGGCGACCTCTACGCCAAGGGAGCGCACAACCCGGCCGTCGTTACCGTCTATTCCTACGTCCTGAATGATGCTCAGAGCAAGGTCGAGGATATCAAAGAGCCGGAGCCGGTGAAAGAGGAGAAGAAGCCGGCCAACGCCCCGGCGAATGCTCCCGCGGCCAAGCCCGCCGCAAACGAGCCCGCGGCAAACGGCCCGACCATCGACAAGCCGATCCCCAACTCGGAGGCGCCTGCCAAGGAGTAGCGCCCGATTGGATCGCAGGAAATACATGCCGGCCCGGACTCGTGCCCACGAGTCCGGGCCGGCTTCT
>DUUU01000181.1 GCA_012841485.1 Armatimonadota bacterium | reverse complement strand
TCGGGAGACCTGCTGCCTCTTCGAGGCGCTGGCCGATGGTGATGACCCGCGCCAGCCGCTCAGGATCGTGGAGCAGACCAAAATGAGCCTCTACACGCGTGGCTACCTGCCGTGCCCACCGGTCCTCGTCAGGCGTCGCTGCCGCCGCAAGTAGAGGGAGGACCAAAGCGCTGGCGGCCATCGCCAGCGTTGAGGCGATTCGGCGCGAGAGGCGCCTCTTCCCACGATGCGTCGCTCTCTGGGCGCATTCCATTTCAAGCAACGCATTCCCCACCGGCCGGTTTGCCAAACGCATTCTCGGAGAGGGCATCGGCGCCGCGCCGCACTGCTGCCCATCGCTAGCCTGGACCGGAAAGCGGTAGCGTGGAGCACGCCCTTATCGCGCGCCAAGGAGTGACGTGCCATCGAGATGTGGGATCCCGCTGACAACCACGCCTTCCGGACGAACCTCGACCCGCGTTAGCTCGATCGGGAGAAGAGTATCTGAGACATCCAGGACGGGATTGAGGCGCTGCTCCAGGTGGCGCACGATCCGCGCCGGCACGGGAAGCCCCGCGGCGCTCGCCCCGCGCGTGCGAAAGCCGATGCGCGAGTGATCGAGGAGCTCCAAGGTGCCGGAGACACGGAAGGAGGTCCAGAGGCCCATCAGAAGGTAGCGCCCGGTGACGGTGAGTTTTCCCTCCTCCAGGTGGATTTGGGCATCGCGCAGGTTCTCTTCGTCATTCTCCAGATAGCCTACCAGGGTCGCAGGATAGATGGTCACCTGGAAACGCGCGGCGCCCACGCTCTGCAGCGTTTCCTTCTCCAGGTTCACGCGCACCCGGTCGAGGACGACGAGGATGTGGTCGACCGGCCACGTATGGGCGACGCGCACCTGCCGTCCTTCGATGGTGATGGTACGGAGCCGGCCTTCCATGACGGAAAGGTCGCTGGACGCGCGGATATCGACGTCATACTGCTCGGCCGGCCCGATGATCTCAGGGAGACGCCGGCGCAGCTTGCCCTCGGCGGCTCGCTCGGCCACGCCCGTATTGCACCCGGCGGCGATGAGGGCAGTGGCGAGCAAAAGGAGACCGAGGAGCCACACACTCCGACGGCGCGAGGTCGTCATGGACCCTCCGGCGGGCGAGGCATCGAGCGCGCGGCGACGACCCCGGGCACTTCGCGAGACATGGCGACCTCGGTGCAGTCAAAGAACTTCGGGCATCGGACGCACTCGGACCAGACCTTGCGCGGGAACTCCGAGCGATCGACGACGCGAAACCCACAGCGGGTGAAGAACTGCACCTCGTAGGTGAGGCAGAAGACGCGCGGAATGCCGATTTGCGCGGCCTCCGCGAGGCAGGCCTCCACCAGACGCCGGCCAACGCCCTTCCCCTGGGCGGTCTCCGAGACGGCGAGGGATTTCACCTCGGCCAGATCGGCCCAGACGAGATGGAGCGCGCAGCAGCCAAGCACCTGCCCCTCTTCCTCGGCGACGAAGAAATCGCGGAGGTTCTCGTACAGCTCGCTCAGCGAGCGGTGGAGCATCCGGTCTCTATCGGCAAAGTGGCTGATGAGCGCCTCGATGGCCGGCACGTCGGCGATGAAGGCCTTGCGAATTTCCATTCCTGCGTCTTGTTACCTCGTCTCGAACAGCGTGGGCCGCGCCGTCAGGGCACGGCCCCGCTGCTACTATATCACCGGCGCAGGCCTGGTGTCAACGCAAGGCAGCGCGCTAGTCCAGCCGGTAGAGCGCCACGTCGTCGAGGTAGACCTCCTCGCCCTCGGCGAAGCCGTTCACAATCGGCACGAGGAGGACCGATTTCACCTCCCGGTTGCCCACCTTGGCCGGGATCTGCGCGGGTACGGCCAGAACGGTCCATTCGCCTGGCTTGAGCGTGGCCATCGTGCTGGGCGACCCAGGGATGTTCTGCCCCTTGGCGTCGCGGAACGTCACGGCGAGCTCCACGGTGCCCTTCGTTTGGCTGCCCGGAGGGGTGTAGGCAAAGGCGACGGCACCATATCGCCCGGGCGTCACAGGGATCTGCACATTGG
>DUUU01000180.1 GCA_012841485.1 Armatimonadota bacterium | reverse complement strand
CCCGGCACGGCGGCACCGTCTACTTCGACAAAGAACACCACGGGTGCGGAGGGTGCGGAGTCTACCTCGGCTTCTGCGAGCCGGCGGAGAATCTGGTTTACTTTGTCTCCTGCGGCATCCCTGGGAGGCTGGAGGGCGAGCACTACAAGAAGTCGCCCGAGTTGGTGGCGGCCGCGTTGCGCCAGAACGACGTGCGCCCGGCACCGGCGAAGTACGCCATCTTCAAGCAGGTCGCCGCGCTCGAAGAGGGCGAGCGCCCGGAAGTGATCATCTGCTTCGCGAATGGCGACGAGCTGGCCGGACTGGTCTTCCTCGCCGGTTACGCGCGCGAAGAAGACGCCGCCATCGTCCCCTTCTCCTCGGGATGCGGGAGCATCGTGGCCCACCCGTTGCGCGAGGGTCGGGGGACGCTTCCACGCGCCGTGCTCGGGATGTTTGATCCGTCGGCCCGGCCGTGCGTGCGCGCCGAGGAGCTTACCTTCGCCGCGCCTGTGGCGCTCTGGGAGGAGATGCTCCAGAACGCCTCCGAGAGCTTCCTGAAGACGCCGACCTGGGCCAAGCTGCGCGCGCGGATTACGGGCGAAGCCACCTCGGAGAGCTAAGCGCTCCGGGCAGGCCTCGCCGCCCGCGACGCCACATGAAACTGACTGGCAATGGAATACGAGTGCCGGGGGCCCGATGACCGCCGCCTCGCTCGGCGTTGGGCCCCCCGGATCGCATCAGTGGTCCGGGCCCCAGCTGGCCGGCTGGGATTCTGGATAAGGAGAGGGCCGCCCGCACGCGCGGAGCTCGAAGCTCCGCGCTGCTTCCCGGCAAAGCCCTTCGGGCTTCCCCTCCTAGCCCGTGCCGCTCTAGGGTGCCCGGGAGTGTCGCCCCATCCAGTTCGGCAGGGCTTCGCTCACAAGCAGCGCGGAGGTTAGCCCTCGTGCGCCGGGTTGCGCGCCGTCTTCGAGACTGCGGAACCCTTATCTCGGAATCCCAAGCTGGCCGGATCCGGCGTTGACACCAGACTCGCGCCTATGCTAGTATACTTCACGTTCACAATTATCTATGACCATCGCCCGGAGGCAGCGGTCTGCGTGCGCATTCGGAATGGGGTGCGGAAAAGCGCGATCGTTTCTGCGCTCCGGCAATCGTGGGTGGGATGGCGGAATGTCGCAGTGATGCGGCATTCCGATTCGAAGGAGAGCCTACTCGGAACCTGCTTCCGGGTAGGTTCTGTCCTATGTGGGGAGCGCGTCGCGATGGTGCGCTCTGTCGCTTAGCATATTGGCGGGCCATTACTTTGGATTCTTACGAACGGCGTTCAGGGGCGGAGTTGCCGTCTCAGACCAAGCCGGAGCGGTCCGTGACGGGGGCTCACCCCGCCGGGGCTGTCTTGGAGTGGCGCGTTCATCTGGCGCGTGAGCGCCCGCGCGCCTTACTCTTCGTGGCCGGCGTGCTGTGTGCCAGTGCCGCGCTGGCCTACGCCGTCTTCGGCCACCCTTTGCCTGTTCTCATCACCCTGGCCCTGCTCTTCTCGTCGGTTTCAGAGTTCGTGCTGCCGATCACCTACCGCATCGCGCCGGAGGGTATCACGCGGCGCAACGGCGTGAACATCACCACCCTCGCCTGGGATGAGGTCCGGCGGATGGAGGTCTACGAAGAGGGAGTCCGGTTGAGTCCGCTCGCGAGGCCATCCGCGCTGGAGCCGTTCCGGGGCATCCTGATCCGCTATCCCGCGGATTCGGGGATGCGGCAGCGCATGCTCGATGCCCTCCGGGTATACTCCCGCGAAGCGGATCCGAGAGGAGAAGCCAATGCTAAGGGATGAACTGACCCCGGAGCAGCGCGATGAGGTGACAGAAAAGCTGGCGGCGCGCGTGGTGGAACGACGTCTGGAGAGCGTAGCCACGCTGTTCCTGGAGTTGAACAAGCCGATCGCCTTCATTGGGGGGCAGGCGTTGCTGGTGGGAGCGCCCATCTTCGGCACGCTCTTTGGCTATGAGAATATGCAGCGCCTGGCGCTCTATTTCCAGTCGCCCGAGAATGTCGAGCGGCTGCTCGTGCGTATCGAAGAGCTCAGCCAGGAGCGCGATGCCCGAGAGAAAGGCGGCGCGGAGCCGTCTGCAGAAGGGAGTCCGTAGCGTGAAGCTACAGATCGAGCATGCGAGCGCTGCAGTCCTGGTACTCGAGGGGCTGCTGTGCGTGGTGATCCTGGGAAAGATCTTCGCCGCGCGGGGCGGGCGCGCCCCCTTCATCCGGCGGATTCCCGGGCTGGCCGCCCTGGACGAGAGCGTGGGCCGCGCCACCGAAATGGGGCGCCCGATGCTCTTCTCTCTCGGTCTGGGCGGCCTGGATATCGTCACGCTCCAGGCGCTCGCGGTGCTGGGCCATGTGGCGCGCCTTGCCGCGCGTTATGCCACCCGCGTCATCGTGCCCGTGGTGGACGCGGTGATCTTCCCGGTGACCGAGGAGGTCCTCCGCGATGCCTACACGTCCGAGGGCCGGCCCGAGCTCTTCGATTCGGGTGACGTGCGCTTCCTCTCGGACCAGCAGTTCGCCTACGCTTCGGGCGTGATGGGGATTATTGGCCGCGAGCAGGTGGCGTCCAGCTTCCTTTTTGGCTCCTTTTTCGCGGAATCGCTGATCCTTGCCGAGGCGGGCCACCAGGTCGGCGCCATGCAGGTGGCCGGAACGCCCTCTACCACGCAGATTCCCTTCTTCATTGCGGCTTGCGACTATACGATCATCGGGGAGGAGTATTACGCCGCGAGCGCCTACCTGACTCGTGAGCCCGTCTTCCTGGGCAGCCTGATCGGGCAGGATTGGGGGAAGATCGCGCTCCTAGCGATCATCATCCTCATGGTCGGCGCGGCCTCGGTCTGGTCGCTCACGCATGGTGGCGTGATGGATGACTTCCAGAGCAGGGTGATCGCCTTCTGGCAGTGGATGCCCGGCGCACCCGCGGCCGGCCAGTGAAATGCGGGGATAGCAAGCGACGATGTTGACGACGGATACGTTTACTCTCTGGCGGAATATTGTCCTCGGGTTCGTGGCGGGGATCGCCCTCTTGCTGCTGCTAGACCGCATCACGAACAACAGCTCGCGGCGGCGCCTGATGGTGATTCTCACCTTCCT
>DUUU01000179.1 GCA_012841485.1 Armatimonadota bacterium | reverse complement strand
TTGCTTCACATTGGACATGCACGACGCCTTGCGCGCGTTCTCGCGGGCACGCGCGAACACCGGAAAGAGGATCGCCGCCAGGATGGCGATGATTGCGATGACGACGAGCAGCTCGATCAGCGTGAACCCGGATTGCCGCCTCATGGGAACTCTCCTTTCACGGCGCTCCTGCACGAGCGACTGATCTCCTTTGATGTCGCTTTTTGTCCATTATAGCAACCGCCTAAGCGCCTGTCAATGGCAGAGCGAGCTCTGGATCAGGGGCCACTCGCTGCCGGAGAGGCTTCCCTTGCCCAGACCCCCTCCTTCCATCCAGACCCGCCGGCCATGCAGAGTGAGTGCGACAGGCCTGCCACCTACCACTGCTGGTAGTAAGGGTTATTCGCACCGCCGTTCCAGAGCTTCTCGGGCTTGATCCACTTGGCATGGCCATCCGCGAACGCGATGTTCACGCCCTCCGAGTGCCGCCCATACGGCGCGTTCACCCCCCACTGAATGTTTTCCGCGAGCGTGCCGGGCTTGTTGCAGAAGTTGGCGCCGAAGCTAGCCTTGCCCCAGCTGGGCGGGTAGTACCACCCGCTCCCGAACTGGTCATCACCCAACACTACCAGGTCCGAGACTTGCTCCACCCTCGACAGGGTCACTGACGGCCCCAGGTTGACATTGTAGCCGTAGCAGGTCGCCCAGTTCAACGAGATGGAGGGGCACTTGAAAACCTTATCATTCTTCACGTACGGCTCCAGAAAGTAGGTGGGCTGCGAGCTGACGGGATACCAGCGCACACCCATCGCGTCGATTGTGCCGTGGAAGCGCGGAAAGAAGGTCTCGTCGTAATCCTGCAAGTACATCGTGACGCCGATGGCCAGTTGCTTCACGTTGGACATGCAGGAGGCCTTGCGCGCGTTCTCGCGGGCACGCGCGAACACCGGAAAGAGGATCGCCGCCAGGATGGCGATAATCGCGATGACGACTAGGAGCTCGATAAGCGTAAATCCGGATCGCCGCTTCATGGGAACACTCCTTCAGGGCTCATCTGCACGAGCAACTGATATCCCCTCAAGTCACGCCCTATCTATTGTAGCAAGCGCCCGCATCCCTGTCAATGGCAGGAGCGGGGCTCGATCACGGGCAACTCGATGCCGAAGCGGCTGCCTTTGCCCAGGCCCTCGCTATCTACCCACACCCGCCCTCCGTGCATCTCGACAATCGACCACACCAGCGCCAAACCAACCCCCAGGCCGGGCTGGACGCGCGCGGCATCTTCACCCCTCTGGAACACCCGGAAAAGCCGGGGCAGAAGCTCTGGAGAGATGCCCATTCCGGTATCTTCCACCACCAGGCAGGCCCATCCGGGTGGAGGCTGCTCGGAATGTGGCGACGCGGCGGAATCCGACGCCTGGGTTCGCGGCTCCCCCTCCATCCGGCTCAGGCGGACGAACACCTCTCCGCCGGGCGCCGTGTACTTGATGGCGTTGCTGATCAGGTTGGCCGCGGCCTGCTGCAGCCGGTCGGCATCCCCATTCACCCACAGTCCAGGCGTGAGCTCCACATACAGCGCGAGCGAGGCGTTCTCCGCGTTCGCGCGCTCCGCATCCACAGCCGACGAGACAACAGCATGGAGGTCAACCGTCGTCCGATGCAGGCGCAGCTGGCCACTTGCCGCCGCGGAGAAGTGCATCAGGTCCTCTATCAGGCGGGCCTGCAAGCGGATGCTCCGCTCCAGGATGTTCATCGCCCGGGTGGCATGCGGGTGCTCGGGCACCGCGGCTCGCACCACTTCCAGCGAGTTGAGCATCGCGGTCAGCGGGTTGCGAAGCTCATGCGCGACAGTAGCCAGAAAACGCTCCCGAAGCGCGCCGGCATCGCGCAGCGGCACCGGGGCTATGCCTGACTCCTGGGAAGAGGGCACCGTCTCCTGGGCCAGAATCATCACAATACCCGCGAGGCCTTCCCCCTCGCCAGCAACCGGCACCAGACGCCACAGATCCGGGGCCCCCACGTCGCCGGCATTGGCCTCCGCGGGCGCTGGCGGCGCGGCCACGACACACTCCTCGCGGGTCTCGCGGACACGCGCCAGGGCCGCGCAGATCTTGGGCGAGAAAACCTGAGCGCTGCTCCGCCCCAGCAGATCCGGGGCACTGCACCCCCAGCGGTGTGCAAACGCCTTATTGACATGGGTCACCATCAGGTTGCCATCGAGCACCGCCGCCGGCGCCATGATGCAACGCAGCAGCACCTCGTGAAGGAGCCCCTCACCGGGTGGAGTGGATTCCGGCTTCTCCGAACCCGTGAGATCGATGATGCTGCCCACAAGCCGCCGTGAATGGCCCGCGGGATCGGCAAGCACGTGCAGGTGGTTACGCAAGCGCACCACCTGCCCATCCATGGTGACGCCGCGGTACTCCAGCCGGGCCGGGCGACTAGCAGCAGCGCACGCCTGGATCTCCTGCAGAACCCGCTCGCGATCATCAGGATGGATATGGTGGCGCAGGAAGTCCTGATCCATCGATTGGGGATTGGAGGGATAACCAAGGATGCGCTCAGCGCCGTAGCTGAGGCAGTAGACCTGCAATGTTCTGATATCCGCCACCCAAACGATCACGTCGAGCGTCTGGATCATCTCCTCCGCGGCCTTGAGTGCGGCCCGGAGGTCCGATAGCTGCGATGATCCCTGCAGCAAGGGAAAAAGATGAAGAGGTGCCATGATAAGCGCCATCAGCGTCACAGGCCTGCCAGTCGCCATATGCGCAGTGGGTTATTGGGAGCTGACCCCCTCCCGTCGGTGCAGAGTATAGCACACGAAGATTCAGGCATGCCGAAGGGAATGCAAAGGAATCGTAAAGAATGTTGCCACGTCGCCAGCCCACCCCCAGGAACGCGCGCGTGCATGCAGAAGGCCCCGCTGAATGCGTTAGGCCACGAAACGAAAACCCACACCGCGCACAGTCAGGATGGGAGACGGGCGCCCGGCTCCCCCGCCCAGCTTCCGGCGTACTGCGCCGACATGGACAGCGAGAGTGCGTGGGCTGACGTATTCGTTGGGTCCCCAGGCCCGCTCGGCAAGCTCCTCGTGGGTGAAAACGCGGTTAGGGCGTGAGGCCAGCGTGAGCAGGATATCAAACTCTTTCGGAGTGAGCGAGATCACCCTCCCAGCCAGGGTGACCAGACGGGCATCGAGGTCAATGCGGAGATCGCCCGCTTCAATGGTGGCCTCTCGAGCCGGCCGCGGGCGAACCCGGCGCATCACCGCCCGGATCCGGCTGAGCATCTCGGGCATCGTAAATGGCTTCACCAGGTAGTCGTCTGCGTATTCAAGGCCTAATACTTTGTAGGCGTCCTCGCTGCGCCCGGTAATCAAGATGACCGGCAGGTCCGTCTCCTGGCGTATGATGCGCAAGGCATCCAAACCCGTCATCCCCCCAGGCATCATGATATCCAGCAGGATCAGATCCGGACGCCAGGTGCGTACCGCAACCAGACAGGCCGCCGCGGTGGCGCGCACACACACCTGATAGCCTTCCATCTGCAGCACAGTACGAATCGGATCCGTGATCACTGGCTCATCATCAACGACAAGCACCTTCATCGGTTACACAGTCGGCCTTCCTAACACCACAGCGATACTTTTGCTTGGTATGCGATCTATTCGGGCGGTTCCTCTGGCAGGCCTCACCCCTCCTCCGGACCACCCGCAGAGGGCCACCCTGGACTATTCCCGTGCCTCCACTACGAACGCCGGAACCCTCCCTTGCCCGGCAGAGACCAGCCGGACCGACGCGCGGAAGGCTCTGGCTCGCGGGGGCCAAGAGTCCCAGGAGAACACCGATCGCGTCTCCCCGCTCATCCGGGAGCATCCTCTCGTGAGGCACGCCGGCCCTCTCTCACGAGCAGTCTGGTCAGGTTCACCCCGTTGCCGAGAGCGATGAAGCGACGCTTCTTGTCAGTCCAGAGGAGTACCCGGCTGGGGGAGCTGGAATGCGCCGCCGCCGCCCTCCGTCGCGCTCACGGCCGGCGCGCTCGCCTCGAAGGCGACCCGCGCCCCCGGCAACCATGCCGCCCACGTCGATGCTGGCTTCGGTCTTCGCTGCCTGCATTACCGATATACTCCCGTTCGCCGAGGCAGCGGCAGCCTCCTGCGGGATGACAGGGCGCAAAGATATGGGCGCGAACTGTTTGGGCGCTTATCAGGCGACCGAGAGGGGCAGAGGGATAGGAGGGCGGGCGACCGGGCAGCAGCGCATCTGCGGGTCCGCGGCGCCTACGATATGGGCCGCCGGTTGCGCATCGGGTTGGTTCGTGGTATCATACGGGCATGAAGAGCTACCGCGAGGAACTGTGGTTCAACGTCCCGCAGCGGCGGGCATTCATCAACATTACGCCCCAGGTAGAGGAATGCCTGCGCAAGAGCGGCATCCGCGAGGGCCTGCTGCTCTGCAACGCCATGCACATTACGGCCTCGGTCTTCATCAACGACGACGAGCGGGGCCTGCACCACGATTATGAGGAGTGGCTGGAGAGTCTGGCCCCCCATGAGCCCATCAGCCGCTACCAGCACAACCGCACAGGTGAGGATAACGGAGACGCTCACCTGAAGCGCCAGGTGATGGGCCGGGAGGTAGTCGTCGCCATCACCAACGGTAAGCTCGATTTCGGCCCCTGGGAGCAGATCTTCTACGGCGAGTTCGATGGGGGCCGGCGCAAGCGCGTGCTGGTGAAGATTATCGGCGAGTAGCCGAGACCGGCCCCTCGCTGAAGTGCCTTGATCGTTTGGCAGCGTGGCTTCACACTCTGACCCTGCTCGAAATGGCCCTGAGACTGAGAGTGCTGATGAGACGGTGCGACACTGATTTCAGTGTCGCCAACCAGTCGGCCTTTTGGCCCCGTTGGGACGACCCAGCGTGCGCTGCTATCGCGAAGGGGACGCCCCCTTCACACCGGAGGATCGGTGCATGGCGTGGGTGATCCTTTTTCTAGCGGGGTTGTTCGAGGTCGCTTGGGCCGTTGGCCTGAAATCGACGGCTGGCTTCACTAAGTTCTGGCCCTCTCTGGTCACGCTTGCCTTCATGGCGGCAAGCGTCTTTCTCCTCGGGCTTGCCGTGCGAGATCTGCCGGTCGGCACGGCTTACGCCGTGTGGACGGGGATTGGGGCCATTGGCACCGTGATCTTCGGCATCCTCGTGTTGGGCGAGCCCCGCCACGCGATCCGGCTCGTGTGCCTCGCGCTGATTGCAGCGGGGATCATCGGACTCAAGGTCACCTCCGCATAGGAGAAGGGTTCCCCCGCTCCAGCCTACAAGCGAAAGGCCCATAGGCAACCTGTCATTGCTTATCCTGCTCACCGGTGAACCACGGGCAGCAGAAGGCCCCAATCCAGCAGGGCAGGCTCCAGGACCGAAGAGCCGTGCTGCAACGAGGCCTCGGCCCGCGCGATGCGCTCATGGGGGGCGCGCGTTCCCTTCCCCAAGCCACACGGAGAGGAGATCCCTGCTGGCACGCCAGGCCTTCATGCGGTAGCCGGGAGTGCCGGCCTACCAGGAGTTCTTGCCGCCGTAGCCGCCGGCACCGGGAATGCGCCCGGCGCGGCCCCCCTCGACACTGCGACTGCGTTGTTCACGCTCGCCACGCCCGCGGCCAGGCCCCCCTCCACGGCCGGCGCCGCTCCGACCTCCGCCTCCGCGCTCGGATCGCGCCGACGCCTCGTTCACCGTCAGCGTGCGCCCACCCAAAGTGGTCCCATTGAGCTGAGCGACAGCGGTTGCCGCATCCTCGTCGTTTGCCATCTCCACGAAGCCAAATCCCCGGCTCCGCCCCGTTTCCCGATCCATCACCACATCCGCCGCGACGACCGGCCCCACCGCCTCGAACGCCTTTCGGAGCTCCGCCGAACTCGTATCAAAGGAAAGACCACCCACGAACAGCCGTTTTGCCATTTGCGGCTCCTTTCACGGCCCATCACCCCACACCCGGACGGAAAGCCGGCCCCGAAGCGGACTGCGCTTTCCCCATGCGATCGCCCGTGGACCCAGGGCGACCCCGCATACCCCCATTATACCCACTCGCGTTGCCCTCGAATGCAGTGGGCGACGCTTCATCGGCTCTTACTCTCGCTCGCGGCATACGCCGGAGGACCAGCCTGCACCTCTCTCCCCGCATACGGGAGACGACACCGCCTGTGGACGGCACTCCGCCGATCCCAAGCCGATGCCCCTTTCCCGCCCTACCTCACGCCCGGGATGAGCCGGGCAGCGTTCTCCGCGTACACCTTGCGCAGGACGTCGTCGGGCAGGAAAATGCCATAGATGCGCCACCGGCCCTTCTGGGGGCGCGGTCCGATGGCGTACGGGAAGTACTCGTCATCAGTTTCGAGAAAGCGATAGAACACGCGGTAATGCCACGCTTCTGGCTCGAAATCGGCGCCGAAAAGGATGCGATCCGCATACCGGAGGAAGAAGCGCCGCGCGGTGTAGGGCTGGCGGCCAAGTTCCTCGTAACGCGCGGAGAGGTCCACGTTCAGGTTGGGGCAGGCGTCCAGGAGGTCGCTCACCCACCCCAGATTCTCCACATAGGAGCAGAGATGCGCCGAGATGAAGGTGGTGTTCGGATGGCGCCGCACCAAGCACGTCTGGGCTTCCATCAGCGCCTCGAACGGGGGAAAATCGCCCCCGTAGAAGTGCCAGTCGGGGTGTCGTCCCAGCTGCTCCAGGCGTTCGTTGCGTCCATCGAGCGGCCGGAAGAAGGCGCGCGGATCCGCGACGTGGTAGAGCACAGGCACGCCTACCTCGCCCGCGGCCGCAAAGACAGGGTCAAGGCGCTCATCATCCGGCATGAGCAGCCTCCCCTGGGGATCGCGGATGCGCAGCCCGAGGCTCTTGTGAATCTTCACGCCCTGGGCCCCGCGAGAGACGGCCTCACGCAGGTCAGCCGCCATCCGCTCCCCAAAGCCCTCGCCCTCCTCAACACGTTTCCAATTCAAGGTGTGGAAGAGGATAAAGCGCTCTGGGTAGGGCTCTTTTAGCAGGCGCAGGCACTCTTCCAGGGAGACCGCGCCGCCATAGCCCGCATCCAGGTTGACCATCGCCCGCAGGCCAACGCTGTCCATCAGCTCCACCAGACGGGCAACTGCCTCGCCCCCCTGGCGCACGATCCCTCCCAGGTGGTTGTGCGCATCGATCGCCGGGAACCGAGGGCGGTCGACCTGGTGCTCCGGCAGGACCAGCTCCGACTCCGGCAAGAAATCCTTCAGCTTCCAGTCATCGATACTCTGCGGCAGCATGCGTTGCCCTCCGGACAAAGCGGCGAGCGCACGCGCCGCCCGCCTGATCGCCACGCAGCAGGCGGCTCCATGGGAGATCGGTTGATGGCCGCCGGCCCCTCAGAACTCCACCGTCATGCCATCATAGGCGAGGGTGATCCCCTTCTCGGCAACCAGAGGCGCGGCCTCATCATGCACCGGGGTGAAGTGCGGGCAGA
>DUUU01000178.1 GCA_012841485.1 Armatimonadota bacterium | reverse complement strand
GGGCGGCGGGTTCTGGTGACCGGCGGCACCGGCCTCATCGGCAGCCGGCTGGCAGAGAGGCTGGCTCTCGAGGAGAAGGCGCAGGTACGGGTGCTTGTGCACACCTGGAGCAAAGCCGCGTGGGTCAGCCGCGCTGATGTGGAGCTGGTGCAGGGCGACATCCGAGACCCGGCGGCGATGGCGGCGGCTCTCCAGGGGTGCGATGTTGTCTTTCATTGCGCTGGCGCCAGAGGCGCATGGCCTCTCTGCCACGCCACCAACGTGGAGGGCACGCGCGCCGTGCTGGAAGCGGCCGCGAGAGGCAACAGTCTGCGCGTGGTTCATCTCAGCAGCTCCGCGGTGCACGGCCCGATACTCTCCGAGGGCGCGGATGAGACCGCCCCTCTCATGCGTTCGGGCACTCCCTATGCCGATACCAAGATCGAATCCGAGGAGTTGGTCCGCCGCTTCAGCGCGAGCCACGGGCTACAGGCCACCATCGTGCGTCCGACGTTCGTTTGGGGGCCCTGCTCACCCAGCTTCACCCTGATGCCAATCCGGCAGATGCAATTGGGGCGCTGGTTCCTGGTGGATGGCGGTCGTGGTACCTGCAACGCCGTCTACATCGACCACCTGGTAGATGCCCTCCTCCTGGCAGGAGAGAGAGAAGCGGCCCTGGGCGAAGCGTTTCTGGTGACAGACGACTATGGGATCACCTGGGGCGAGTTCTTCGAGCACTATCGGCGCATGCTGAACGCGGAGCCCCTTCCCTCGGTGCGTTCGGAATCGCCCGTGGCACGCGCGCTGCGCCCCCCTATTCGCGCCATCGATAGGCTTCTTGGCCCCAGCGCCCGCGTGCCGGAGTACGAGCCGGCGCCCCTCCTGGTGCGCGGCGCTCGCTCTGGACTGATGCGCCTCCGCGCTCACCTCACGCGCCATGCCCCTTTCAGTGATTGGGATCTGGCCCAATACAGCAAGCAGGGGAGGCTGAACATCGCCAAGGCGCGCGCGCTTCTTGGCTACGAGCCGCGCCTCTCCCTCGACGAGGCGATGCAGGCCACCGAAGCCTGGCTGCGCGACCAGCATCTCCTCTGAGGGCCGCTCACCCCTTGAAAGCGCACGGCGATCAACCTCCGCATTGCTTGCGAGCCAAGCCCTGCCGGGCTGCGTTGGGCGACAAGCGCGGGCAACGCAGGCTTGCGGGGCCTGGGAGGGAGAGGCGTCGCGCGGAGCTGAAGCTCCGCGCGTGAGGGCGGCCCTCTCCTTACGTCGGAATCCCAGGGCCTGTTTCTTCCGTTGACAGCGGCTCCGGCGCGTGCTATACTGGCGCGTAGCCGCGAGGCCGCCGTTACGGGCTCGGGGGGCAGATGGGTACCCCCATCAGGAGGGTGGATCGCGCGCGAGGAGGTTGCCCGATGGTGTTGCGTATCTTGATGCCGTGGCTTCTGGCCGGGGCGTGCGTTGCCGGGTTCTGTACTTCACCCGCTCGGGCCAATAACAGCCCCCTGCAGATCGACCTCACCGCGGGCCGGCTGAACCCCGACGAGGCCAGCCAGGGGGCGCCCTTTACGGTCTGGTCCTCAAGCAGCGCGCAAAATGACCCGCGGATCGGTGGCAAAAGGCGGGGCCAGCGCCACTTCTTCGAGATGACCACGGAGTATCTCTACCGAGGCGGCGGCGCTTTCGACCCGGGAGACTATGTGGTGGGCTTCCTGGGAATGCACCACCACTATCTCACGCCCCGCATCCTGCTCAGCGCCGGGGTCGGGGCGGACTACGCCGCCTTCCGCGGCGCCAAGCGCATGGTGGGCCTCGCCCGCTCCGCGGGAGCGGCCTGGCGCATCGTGGACCGCGAGAACCTCACCGTCGAAGCCCGCTTGCGCTGGTCGAAGTATGCCACCCCCGGCGATGGCGTCTCCGGGCTCACTCCGGCGCTGCGCGTCCGGTGGGAGCTGGGAGAGTGACCGCCTCCCTCGACGGGAGCGGGAACACCCTTCGAGCGTGTTTGCCTATGCGGCGACCTGATCCTTGATCTGCGCGGCGAGATGCGCGGGAAGATCCACGCGCAGCCGCACCCCCTCGGCGCCGTCTTCACGGGAGCGAACACGCCCGCGCTCGTAGCACAACGCGACGAGATCGCCCCGGCGGTAGGGGATCGTCACCTCCACCGGCACCAGCCTCGCCGCGAGCGTCTCCTCCACCCGGTGAAGCAGGTCATCGACCCCCTGGCCCGTGCGCGCCGAAATCCCCACGGCGTTCGGGGTCTCCGTCACCAGGCTCTGGATGCTCGCCCGATCCTCCACCCGGTCGATCTTGTTGTAGGCAGTGATCGTCGGCTTCTCCGCGGCGCCCAGCTGCTCCAGGACGTCATGCACGGCATCCACCTGGTCCGGCCAATCCGGGTGGCTGATATCCACGACATGGACCAACACGTCAGCATCCACCACTTCCTCGAGCGTGGCGCGAAACGCGGCCACGAGGTGGTGAGGCAGGTTGCTCACGAAGCCCACCGTGTCGGTCATCAGGACCTCCCACCCCACCGGGAGGCGCACCTTGCGCGTGGTTGGATCCAGGGTGGCGAAGAGCCGGTCGTCGGCGTAGACATGGGCACCGGTGATCGTGTTCAGCAGCGTGGACTTTCCGGCGTTGCTATAGCCCACCAGGGCGACGACGGGAAAGGGCACCTGCTGTCGCGAGGCACGCGCGCGCGCGCGATGGCGCGCTACATCCTTCAGCGCCTGCTTCAGCGTCTGGATGCGCCGCGAGATATGCCTCCGGTCCGATTCGAGCTGGCTTTCGCCCGGGCCGCGCGTGCCGATGCCGCCGGCCTGGCGCTCGAGGTGCGTCCACATTCCCGCCAGACGCGGCAGGAGATAGTTGAGCTGGGCCAGTTCCACCTGAAGCTTCCCCTCGTGCGTGCGCGCACGCTGGGCGAAGATATCCAGGATGAGCTGGGTCCGGTCGATGACGGTGACGCCTAACACGCGGCTCAGGTTGCGCTGCTGCGTCGGCGCCAGTTCCGCGTTCACGATGGCCAGATCCGCCTCCAACTCCTGCACCTGCTCTGCCGCCTCCTGCGCCTTGCCGGAGCCGAGATAGGTGGCCTGGTCGGGCGTGTCACGCCGCTGCACCACCTGCCCCACGACCTGGGCCCCTGCCGTGGCGCAGAGCGACTCCAACTCATCAACCGAGCGCTCGAAGCTGCCGTCGCCAGGATCGATTCCGAGCAACAGCGCCTTCTGGGTGGCATGTCGCCTTGGCGCTTCTCCCCAGTCCTGTCCCGCGCGGATCTTCTCAGGTGCTCTCGTCACATCCCCTCCAGATCGGATAGTAGTCATCACCACTATTGGACCACACTTCACGCCCAACTGTCAAGCGCCGCAGAGCCCTTGCAGTGTGCCACCTCCGAGCGAGAAGCAGGCGCTCGCCGCATCGCATGGCTTGCGTTGACACTCCTCGGAGCCATCGATATAATGGTCATAGGATTTTACCATCAAATGCGAGCTGCCCCCAGGGGATGCCACTCTCCGACGACCGGCCACAGCGTGGATCTCGGACCGTGAGTCTCCCCTGGGGGCACCCTGTCACGTTCTGGGCCGTGACGATGCACGCGGCGTGGGAGCGCATTGCCCCCCGCCGGCAACCGGCTCCTGCCTGCCGGTGCTCGTGCTCGTGGCCGGTCGCGTGACGGCGGTTTTGTCCGTCGAAGAATGGTAGCAAGCAGAGAGGTTAGCAGTTGATGCCCAAGGCGATGGTCTTTATAGATGGTACGTGGTTGTACTCGAATACGCCGAGACTGAGTGAAGCCTACGGTCAACCTGACTTTCGCGTGGATTTCGGCAAACTTCCCGTCGTGCTCGCCGAGGAGGTGAGCAAGCAGCTCGGCGGGCTCTCCGTGGATCTGGTGCGCACCCACCTTTTCGGAAGTTACGCCTCCAACTACGACACGCGCGATGAGGACGCCGTCCAACGCCGGCGCGACTTCTTCGATATGCTCAAGGAGGAGTATCACTACGAGGTCGAAACGTTCCCGATCAACTTTATGGGCCGGCGGCTGCGCAAGGCCGACCGGGACCCGGGGGATCCCTTCGAGCCCCAGGAAAAGTGCGTCGATATCTCACTCGCGACGGCGTTGCTCTACTACGCGGCGATCCCCGCTGCCTATGATATCGCCATCGGTCTCGTGGGCGACCGTGATTTCAAGCCCGCGTTTCAACAGGTTCGCCGGCTTGGCAAGCGCGTTGCCGTGGCCAGCATCAAAGGCAGCTGCGCGCCCGACTACGCCGATCCCCGCGACCAGGCGCGCGTGAAGGACTTCGATATCATCTGGCTCGATGATATCCTCCACCGGCTGGAGCTGAAGTACGAGCGCCACCTCCTTCAGTGCGAATCCCCCTTCCATAAGGGAAAGCGCGAGGTGTGGACTACCTTCCACCCGCGCAAGGGGCAGCGGTTTTTCTGCGATCTCTGCCGCCAGGAGGCGCGCCTGCGCCAGGATGCTCAGCGTGATCTGCTCACCGCACCAGAGGCCGAGAACGGCCTGTGCGGCACTACCGACGCCCCCGCGGGCACGTCGCTGTGCGGAATCGTAACGCGAAAGATCACCGAGCGCGGCTTCGGCTTTATCGGCACACCGGACGGCGCCAGCTACTTCTTTCATCTCACCGACCTGCAAGCCGGTCTCGATTTCTACGAGGTGGATGAGGGGATTGAGGTGGAGTTTGAGGTGCGTCGCCACCCCGGCCCGGACGGAAGGGCAGGCGCGGCGCAGTGCGTGCGCCGGCACGACGCGGGTGAGCCTGAAGCGGTGGTGGAAGTGCGTACCGAGGGATAGATGCCGGGGAGGCGGGGCCGGTGACGACCCCGCCTCCCTATCGTCACTCCCGCTTAGAACTTTCCGTCGCGGGTTTCATAGTGCGTCGGCTTGTTCAACGTGGGGCCTCCGGATTGCACCCAATGCGCCACCCACTTCAGAATCGTATCCACAGGCACGGTGGGATAGCCGAAGAGGCCAAACATCTTCGACGCATTGTTCAGCAGCGCCGTATCCGCTTCGCTTCCGGTGAGGATCGGCTCGCGGCCAAACAGCTCTCCGAAACGGTGCGCGATGGCGCGCAGCGAGAGCGTCTCCGGACCGGTGACGTTCAGGATCGTCGGCGGCGACTGCGCGATCCCCAGGCAGCGAAGCGCGACGGCGTTGGCGTCCCCCTGCCAGATCACATTCGCGTGCCCCATCGTGATGTCCAGCGGCTGCCCGGACCACACTTTCAGCGCCACATCCACCAGCACCCCGTAGCGCAGCTCCACTGCGTAGTTGAGGCGGAAGAGAGTGATCGGCGTGCCGTACTTTCGCGAGAAGTACTCGAAGACGCGCTCACGACCCAGAGTCGATTGCGAGTACTCTCCGATCGGTTCAGGCGCCATCTCCTCCGTGGAGCCCCCGCTGAGGATCGGGACGAGCGGGTAGACGCAACCGGTCGAGAAGACGACGATGCGCGACCGGGTAAAACGCTCCGCCACGATGCCGGGCATGTAGGCATTCATGGCCCACGTCGTTGCCTCGGCGCCGGTCGAACCGAACTTCGTCCCTGCCATAAAGATGACGTTGGCGGCGTCCGGCAGGGCCATCACGCCCTCGCGATCCAGGAGGTCGCACGCGATGGTGCGCACGCCAGCCCGCTCTAGCTCATCCCGGGAGCCCGGCTGCGAGAAGCGGCTCACCCCGATCACGGCGCGCTTCGAGCCCGCCTCGTCGAGCGCCCGGCGTGCCATGCGGGCAAGCGTCGGACCAATCTTCCCGGCACAGCCGAGAATCATGATATCGCCATCCAGGCGCGAGAGCTCCTCCGCCAGGCCCGGGGTAGGCTGGGAGAGGCACTCTTCCAGCTCCTCCACCGTCCGGATGGGGGCCTCGCTACTGATAGTGGTATTCTCAGATGCCATGGTTCGCTTTACTCTTCCCTATACCCGCGCCGGACCCGGCGGTTGATGGACAAAGCCCGGCGGGCACCGCGCTCTACCAAACCGCCTCTTCGTCCGCCAGCGGCAGGGTGACCGCAGCCCCGTCCTTCGCCGACTGGTACATCGCCAGTGCCCACTCGAGGGTGGGGCGCACGCTTTCAGCCGGGATCATTGGGTCGCGTCCCTCACGGATGGCATCCACCATATCCTCGATCAGGAGCTGGTGGTCATAGAAGCCGAAGTCGGCGGGACCGGTGGCGCCCGTCACCTGCTCGGCGCTGCCGTAGGCACGGATCTCCTCATCCTCGGGGCGCTCGTCCTTGAACTTCCAGGTCTCCATGCGCTCGCCCACCATAATCGCGGTGCCGTTCTCGCCGTTCACCTCGATCCGCAGGTCCGTGCCGGGCCAAAGCGCGGTCGATGCCTCAACGACGCCTTGCGCGCCGCACTCATACTCCACCAGGGCCAGCAGCGTGTCTTCCAGCTCCACCCGTGGGTGGGCCAGGTTGTTCATGCGTGCGTAGACGCGCTTGACGGGGCCGACCAGGTACTGCAGCAGGTCAATGTAGTGAAACGCGTGTTGCACCGTGACGCCGGCTCCGGCACGACGCGAGCTGCGCCAGGGGTTCATGAAGTAGTAATCTTCCGCCCGGAACCACTTCATGAAGGCATCGGCATGGTAGAGGCGGCCGAAGCGGCCTTCGGCGAGCGCGGTGCGCATCGCCTGAATCGGCTTGCGCACGCGGCACTGGAGCACGACGCCCAGCTTGACGCCCGCTTCCCGGCACGCTGCGATCATCTCATCCGTCTCGCGGAGGGTCACCGCGGGCGGCTTCTCCACCAGGACATGCTTCCCGGCACGGGCGCACTGGAGCACGGGTTCGAAGTGCGCGTCGTTGGGGGTCAGGATATTGACTACCTGAACCTCGGGGTCGGCCAGCATCTCCTCCAACGTGGCGTAGCCCTTGCACCCAAACTCGCCGGCGAACTTCTGCCGCTTCTCCGCGTTCCTCGCCGCCACCGCCACGAGCTTCGTCTTGCTCGATGCCTGCAACGCCTTTGCGTGGAAAGGTGCCACCAGGCCGGCCCCAAAAAGGCCGAAACCAATTCGCTCTTCTGCCATGGTATCTCCTCCGATGGTGCGACGAGGGACGGGGGAGCGCAGGGCGACTCCCGTCGGAAGGCCCGTGGCGTTGCCATGAGCAGGAGCCGCCGATGCGGCCCTCGCCTTCCGATTCCCCTGGTCGCCCTGCTTCCGTCCCTAGGGGATCAACAGGACCTTGAGAGTCCGCTGGGCCTCCATCTCCTCGAATGCCTGCTCCCACTGGGCCAGGGGGTAGCGATGCGAAACCACCTCGCCCGCCGGGATCTGCCCCGAGGCGATGAGGTTGATCGTCCGGTCCCAACTCGTATAGCTCGTGGACATGCAGAACGCGATATCCACCACCTTGGATGCCGCCTTGTCCCATGGGAAGGAGATGCTCTCCCTCCCCGTGAGGCCGATGGCGCCGATGCGGCCCTTCTTGCGCACCAGATCCACCGTCGAGGCAATGGCCGGCGGTGCGCCGCTGCAATCGATCACCAGGTCGGCGCCGATGCCGTTGGTCAGATCCTGCACGACCTCCACCGGGTTGGTCTCGGCCAAGTTGATCACGGTATCGAAGCCAAGCTCGCGCGCTTTCTTCAGGCGAACCGCCTCATCCGAAGGCGCGCCGATGATCACCACGTGGCGCGCGCCACCGGCGCGCGCGGTCAACCCGGCCAGCAGGCCAATCGGTCCGGGGCCAAGGACGACCACGAAATCGCCCGCTTCCACCTTCGCGCGCTCGATGACGTCATGCACGGTGTTTGCCGTCGGCTCGACCACGGCGGCAACCTCGTAGCTCATCTCGTCGGGGACACGGTGGAGCAGGAGCTCCGGCATCTTCAAGAAGCTGGTGAAGGCGCCATCGATCCCCCAGCCGGGCGAGCGTTTCGTCGGGCAGATCTGGACGTTCCCTGTCCGGCAAAGGTAGCAATGCCCGCACGCCTGGGTGTGCGGCTCGCCAACAACGCGGTCGCCCACGCGGAAGCGCTTCACCTCCGGACCCAGCTCCACGATCTCCCCCGAGAACTCATGCCCAAGGACAACCGGCGGCCAGTAGGGGAAGCGGTCGTGCTTGACATGCACATCCGTGGCGCAGATGCCAGCCGCCTTGACGGCGATGAGCACCTCTCCCGGGCCCGGCTTCGGCACGGGAACCTCGCGCAGTTCCAGAAAGCCAACGCCCTTCTGTGTCTTTACTAACGCTTGCATGCTGATCTTTCTCCCTGGAGCGCTGGAGCGTTGGGGACCGCCCGCCCCCCTGCCCTACGCCCCCCTCTCTCCCACACACCAACTCTCCGCGAGGCGCACGAGCACGGCCGCGGCGCCCACGATCTCATCCATCCGGATCTGCTCTTCATTCGAGTGCGCGAAGCCCAGGCTGCCCGGGCCAAAGACCACCGTGGGGATGCCCAGCTGGTTGTTATAGAACCAGGAGTCGCACGAGGCGGTCATCGCCGTCACCTCACCGGCGGCGCCTACTTCGCGGCAGCACGCCTGCAGCTGCGTGACCAGTGGGTGCGCCACATCGAGGACGTGCGCATCGTGCCGGTACATGAACTCCAGCTCGAAGTGCTCGCGCAGCCACTCGTCGCCCTCATCGAGGATCGCCTGGCGCATCTCCTCCATCACCTGGTAGCGCGTCTTGTTCGGCAGCAGCCCGAGGACACCCTCGACCACGGCCCGGCTCGGCGCCGTCGCCGGCCAATCGCCCGCCTGCAGCTTCCCGAACGTGATCGGCATCGGGTTCGGGAAGGGGTCGAAGAGGGGGAAGCCGCGCGAACTGGCGAGCAGGCGCGCGTGATAGCCTTCCAGGATCTCCACCACGCGGATCGCCATCTTCAGGGCGCTCACCGTATCGCCCGCGCGCCCGCTGTGTCCCGGTCGGCCCGTACACGTCACCCGGAACCACACCGCGCCGCGCACCGAGGAGAAGATCCGCAGGTCGGTCGGCTCCATCACGACGCACGCATCCGCCTGCTCGCCGCGCCGGACCATCGCCAGCGTTCCGTTGCCCCCCACTTCCTCTTCGACCACCAGATGACCGAGGAGGTCGCCTTCCGGCTTCAGGCCCAGCCGGCGGATCGCCCAGAGCGCCAGATAGAGCGCCGCGGCCTGCCCCTTGGCATCGCAAGCGCCACGCCCGCGCACCACGCCCGCGTCCACGCGGGGCTCCCACGGGCTCTCCTGGCCTTGCGATGGGGGCACCACGTCGAGGTGGGTGTTGAAGAGGAGCGAGCGTCCCCCTCCCTTCCCCGGCAGGCGCAGGCGCAGGTTGAACCGCCCCTCGTAGTCCAGATCGGGCACCGGATCGGCGTAATCTTCATCCTCCCGCAGGGCGTTCGAGAGGGGCACGCGCTCTACCTCTGCCAGCTCGGCAAAGCGACGCGCGGCACAGGCCATCGCCTCGGTCTCGTTGCCCGGCGTCGAGGGAAAGCGGATCAATTCGCAAAGGAACTGCTCTGCATCCGCCCGGCCGGCCTCTACCGCCGCGCGGATCTGCTCGATTGAGAGTTGGCTCACAACGGCCTTCCTAACTCCATATTCGATGGCAAACCAGATCACAAGCCATAGAGGACTCCGCGGGTGCATCCCCGCCCGTCCTCACAACACCACCGCCATCTCCCCAACGCCCTGCCATCGGAGGTCACCGGTTGCTCGCGTCCAGGCCAAATGCCTGTTGGCTTAGGGCCAGCACCTCCACCGCCAGTTCTTCGACCTCCGGGTGCATCCTCCGAATCCCCTCCCCCAGGGCGATGATTTGCCTGCCGGGATCACAGATGGGCATGGCCAGCCCCACGCGGGCGAAGGCACGGGCCAGAAGCCCGGCGGCGTTCTCGTGCTGTCCCCGAAGAAGCGCCTTGGTTGCAGCGACGGCATTCATCAGCGCGCTGTGGGACAGCGACCAGTCCGTGCCACGAGCAGCGGGATTGCCCACGTCGTAGCCACAATCGCCTCCGAGTGACCGGGCCAGGAGATCGAGATCCAGGCGCCAGAAGAGCGGCACTCCTTCGAAGAGGACGAAGAGCAGGCGCCGCCGGTCAGAGCGTTGGAAATCCGGGTCGGCGCGCAGCGACCGGATCGGGG
>DUUU01000177.1 GCA_012841485.1 Armatimonadota bacterium | reverse complement strand
GCGGCGATATCGAATCCGGTAGAGCCGGGCCCCCGCTTTTTTTCTGGATGGAGTCCTTGCGTGCCGAAAGCCTACACGAAGTTTGTGTGCTCCACCTGTGGCTATGAGACGCCCAAATGGATGGGCCGCTGCCCCGACTGCGGAGAGTGGAATAGCCTGGTGGAAGAGGTGGTGCGGCCCGCATCGCCCGGCTCTCGATCCGCCGCCGGAGGAAGGGGCACCACCACGGCGCGCTCCCAGCCCATCGGCGCCATCGATCGCGAGGAGCACCCGCGCCGCGTGACCGGCATCGGCGAGTTCGACCGCGTACTCGGGGGAGGCGTCGTGCCCGGCTCCCTCATCCTCGTCGGCGGCGACCCGGGCATCGGTAAATCAACGCTCTTGCTCCAGGTCGCGAACGTCCTGGCCGAGCGCCATGGGCGCGTCCTCTACGTCTCCGGCGAGGAGTCGACCCAGCAGATCAAGCTGCGCGCCGACCGGCTCTCCGTAGCCGCGGCGGAGCTGTTCCTGCTCTCGGAGACCGACATCGACCTCATCGAGGGCCAGGTTGCGGCTGCCCAACCGCAGTTTCTCATCATCGATTCCATCCAGACGATGTACACGCCGGGTATAGAGAGCGCCCCGGGCACGGTGAGCCAGGTGCGTGAATGCACCGCCCGGCTGATGCGCCTCGCGAAGGCGACTCACCTGCCGGTGTTCCTGGTAGGGCACGTGACCAAAGAGGGCAACCTGGCGGGCCCGCGCGTTCTGGAGCATATGGTCGACACCGTCCTCTACTTCGAGGGCGACCGGCACCAGGCGTTCAAGGTGCTGCGCGCCGTGAAAAACCGCTTTGGCTCCACCGATGAGCTGGGCATCTTCGAGATGCGCGACAGCGGATTGACCGAGATCGCCAACCCCTCCGAGATCTTCCTCTCGGAGCGACCGATGCAGGTGCCGGGATCCGTCGTCATCCCCGCCCTGGAAGGCACCCGGCCGCTTCTGGTAGAGGTGCAGGCGCTCGCGTCTCCCGCCTACTTCGGCACCCCGCGCCGGGTTGCCGCCGGCGTCGACTATAACCGCATGTGCCTGATCGTCGCCGTGCTCGAAAAACGCCTCGGGCTGGGGCTGGGGGCACGCGACATCTACCTGAGCATCGCCGGCGGCGTCCGCGTCACCGAACCCGCAGCCGATCTCGGCGTGGCCGTCTCCATCGCGTCGAGCTTCTTTGATGCCCCGGTGGATCCGACCACCGTCTTCATCGGCGAGGTGGGCCTCGCCGGGGAGGTGCGCGCCGTGCAGCAGATCGACCGAAGGCTGAACGAGGCCGCGCGTCTCGGATTTACGCGCGCCATCGTCGCCGAGCGTCAGGCAGTGAAGTCCGGCGGCCCCCGAGGTGGGCTCCGTGTGGTGGGAGTGGAAACGGCACATCAGGCCGTCGATCTGGTAATGGAGCCTGACCAGGCGCCCCATGAGTAATCCACCCTCTCCCATCGCCGGAGGCATCCGGACGACGGCGCTCTCCTGCAAGAGGAATCCGCCGGCGCTTCCTGCGGCGCGCATCCAGCCGAGGGGCAACGCCTACCCGCCGATGAAGAAGGACTCGGGAGGATCCAGCGCATACTAAGAGATAAGAATGCGTCTCGGGCAGAGGGGCCCAATGCCGTCCATTCTGCCTGCTCGCCAGAAGACGCAACCGGGAACGGGTCTACTCGCTGATGCCGGGTCTCTTCCCCCCGGACAGCGACGACCCGGCCAGTATCCCCCGGACGACCGCCTGAATCGCGAAACCGGACCACGCAAAGGCGTGTGACTGGGCCAGCGTTCCCTGGGATATGGCGTAGAAAGAGGGGTGACACCGAGTGGTAACGCGCTACCTGAGTTGGGCCTTCCTGATTCTTTTCGGCATCATCGGGGGGATCCTGGGCAAAGCCGCAGGCGATCTCTACTTCCGGATCGGCGCCGTCAAGCGGCTGATGGGGACCTCGGAGCTCTACTCCATCACGGCAACGATTGCATTCATAGCCCTGGGCGTCATCATGACCAGCTACCTCTCCCAGGTCATCAACCGTCAGGTGATGCTGTTGAGCAACAACCTTGAGAAGCTCTCTACCGCTGAGAAGCTAGAGACGCTCATCGGTGTCGTGGTTGGCATCACGGTGGCCTCGATCATGGTCTATCCCTGGCCGCTGCCGGCGACGATCAAGGTGTGCGTTTGGATGGTCGCGGGCACCGCGTTCGCCTATCTGGGCGCCCGTCTCTTCCTCAGCATGAAGGAGGATATCTTTCTGATCTTGCCTGCTGGAGGCGGGCTCGCCAAGGCGCAATCCCAGCAGGAGCAGGGTGAGAAGCTACGAGAGCGGATCAAGATCCTGGATACGAACGTGATCATCGATGGCCGGATCTCGGACGTCTGCCGTACCGGCTTCGTCGAGGGCCCCATCTACGTTCCCGGCTGCGTCCTCGAGGAGCTGCACCATATCGCCGACTCCGCGGAGCCACTCAAGCGCGCGCGTGGGCGCCGCGGCCTGGACATCCTCCAGCAGATGCAGAAGGATTTGGACCTCCTTGTCCGCACCTACGACCATATCCCCCTGGAGGGGAATGGCGAGGTGGATTACCAGTTGGTGCAGCTTGCCAAGAAGCTGGATGGGGCAATCATCACCAACGACTTTAACCTCAACAAGGTAGCCGAGCTGGAGGGGGTCTCTGTCCTCAACGTCAATGAACTCGCGAACGCGCTGAAGCCCGTGGTGCTGCCGGGCGAGGAGATGAGTGTCACCCTGATCCGCGAGGGGAAAGAGATCAACCAGGGTGTCGCCTATCTCGAAGATGGCACCATGGTCGTAGTTGAGGGCGGCCGCCGCCACATCGGCGAGACACTCGATGTCACGGTCACGAGCGTGCTCCAGACAGTAGCTGGCAAGATGATTTTCGCCGAGGTCAAGTCGGTGAATGGAGGCGAAGAGGGTGGGAGCAACATGCGCAGCGGTAGTACCAGCGGCGGGCAGAGGCGAAAGAGTCGGCAGCCCGTGCAATAAGCTGCTGCTGCCCCTGGCCGGGAAACCGGTTCTCGCGCGCACGCTGGCTGCCCTGGACGCCTGTCCTGAAGTCGCCGCAATCATCCTGGCCGTGCGCGAACAAGAGCGCGAGACGATCCACGCACTGGTGCGCGCCCACGGAATCCGCAAGGTGCGCGAGGTCGTAGCCGGCGGCGCCTCGCGTCAGGAGTCGGTGTACCACGGCGTGCAAGCGGTCCCGGAGGAGATCCCCCTCGTCGCCGTCCACGATGGCGCGCGCCCCCTCATTCTTCCCGATCAGATCACGGCGTGTGTCGAGGCGGCCGCGCAAGTCGGGGGCGCCTTGCTCGCCATCCCGGTCACCGATACTCTGAAGGAGGTCGACCCGGATGGCCGGGTGTGCCGCACCCTCGACCGCAGCCACGTGTGGAGGGCTCAAACGCCTCAAGTGTTTCGCCGCGGTTGGCTCTTGGAGGCCCACCGGCGCGCCGCGGCGGAGGGCCATCAGGCCACCGACTGCTGCGATCTATTGGAGCGCCTAGGCTATCCCGTGCAGGTTGTGCCTGGTTCACCGGAGAACATCAAGATCACATCACCGCAGGACTTCGCGGTCGCGGAGAGGATCCTGCGTGAAAGGAACGGGCAAGAGCCGGGCATGGCAGGCGTACGCGTGGGGTTCGGATATGATGTGCATCGCCTGGCGCCAGGACGGGCGCTGGTGCTGGGAGGCGTGCGCATCCCGTATGACCGGGGGCTGGAGGGGCATTCGGATGCCGATGTGCTGCTCCATGCCCTGGCCGATGCGCTTCTGGGCGCCGTTGCTGCCGGCGACATCGGCCGGCTGTTCCCACCCACCGACCCTGCGTATAGGGACGCGGATAGCCGCCTCTTCCTGCGCCGGGCGGGCGAGTGCGTGCGGGAGCGCGGCATGTGCATCCTCGCCGTCGACGCCACGCTGATGGCTGAGGCCCCGAAGATCGCACCCTACGTGCCCAAGATGCGCGCCCTCATCGCGGAGACGCTGCAGATTGAACTCGACCGGGTGAGCGTGAAGGCCACCACGACCGAAGGCATGGGCTACACCGGCAGAGGCGAGGGCATGGCGGCGCAGGCTGTTGCCACGGTGTGTGAATCGCAGGCTGGCGGATAGAGGAGGAGTGTGCGATGCGAATCACGGTCAAAGGCAAGCGCATGGAGGTGACGGATGGCCTGAAGAGCTACGCCGAGAAGAAGCTGCGTAAGCTCGAAAAGTACTTCCATCACATCCAGGAGGTGCAGATCACGCAGAGTGTGGAGCGCCAGTGGCACGTGGTAGAGGTCCTCGTCCAGGGCGACGGCATCCTCCTGAGGGGTGAAGAGCGCACGTCGGACATGTACGCCTCCATCGACCAGGTTCTTGAGAAGCTGGAGCGCCAGCTCCAGAAGTTCAAGGGGAAGCGGATTCTGCTCCCGCGCGAGCAGACAGCCCAACTGAAGGAGCGCCTGGGAGACGCGGCCGCGGAAGAGCTGGTCGAGGATGTTCCGATGGAGCCCGAACCGGGCGAGAGCCCTCTCGATAGCATCCGCGTCGTGCGCACCAAGCGCTTCGCGGTCAAGCCGATGTCTCCCGAGGAGGCAGCGATGCAGATGGAGCTGCTCGGTCACGACTTTTTCGTCTTCGCCAATGCCGAGACCGAGCAGATCAACGTGGTCTACCGGCGCCGCGGCGGCGACTACGGGTTGATCGAGCCTGAGGTGTAGCCCCGCTTCGGGCTCATCGTGACGGGAAAAGCTCGGAAGGGCGTCTTGCCCCGATGAGGATGGTGCAAGCGGATGATCATCACTGTCACTCTGAACCCGGCCGTGGACCGCACGCTGTGGGTGAGTAGCCTCGCGCCCGGCAATACGAACCGCGTGCTGCGTAGCGTGATGGATCCGGGCGGCAAAGGGATCAACATGTCGCTGGTGCTTCGCGAGTGCGGCACCGAGACCACCGCCCTCGGCTTCATTGCCGGGCATACGGGCCAGTTCATCAAGACCTACCTGGAGAGCCGCGGCATCGCGACCTCCTTCGTGGAGGTGAAAGGCGAGACCCGGATCAACATCGCGGTGGAGGACTCGGCCGGCGGCCCCCCCACGACGCTCCACGAGTCGGGGCCCGAGGTTGGCATGGATGGCCTGCGCGCGTTGTGCGACCGGATCCGGCCCCTCCTCAAGCAGGCCAAGTTCATCGCCTTCGGCGGGAGCATCCCTCCCGGAGTGCCCAACGACGTCTATGCCACGCTGATCCGCTATTGCCAGGACAATGGCGTGCGCGCCCTCCTCGATGCGGACGGCACGCCCCTCATGGCGGGTCTCGATGCGAAGCCGTACCTGGTGAAGCCGAATCGCGCCGAGGCAGAGCGCCTGCTCGGAAGGCCGATCCGCTCTGTCGAGGATGCCGCGTCCGGAGCCGTGGAGCTAGTTCAACGCGGGGTGGGCTTCGCCGTCATCTCGATGGGGGTCAAGGGCGCCGTTGGCGCCACGAGCGAGGAGGTGTGGCAGGTCCGGCCTCCGGCCGTAACATCGAAGAGCACCGTCGGATCCGGCGATTCGATGCTCGCCGGGATCGCGTCTGCCCTGGCGAAGGGCGCCGGCCCTGGAGACGCTCTCCGGCTCGGCGCCGCCGCTGGCGCCGCCACCGCGGCCTCGCCGGATGCCAGCCTCTGCACGCAGGCGGAGATCCAGGCGATCTATCCCCAGGTGCATCTGCAGCGTCTTCGATAGTTCCAGCGGCCACCCGGAGGGTGACCATAGAGTGTCTCGGGGGAGGGCGCCGGTGTGGCAACACTCGCCATCATCCGCGCCCTCCCTAGGCACATCCGGGGCCGAATCTCCGGCCCCGGAGACGAAGGTGGATTGGCGTGGGTCCCAGGGTATATGCGAACCAGCAGCCACCCTGGGACGGCGAGCGCCGGTGTGTTGACAGGGCCCATTTCGTATGCTAAGATGGGAGCAAGCAGGCGGCTCGATGGCCCGCCTGTAAGGACATACAGATGGTGACAGAGAACACGATTGAGCAGTATCTACAAGACCTCAACATCTCGTATGAGCGTCTGGAGGACCGTCTGTGGCGGACCGGTTTCCGTGGCGATGTCAAAGATATCGACATGCAGATCCGGCTGACCGACTCGGTGCTCATCGTGATTTCGCCCTTCGTCAACGCGCCCCGGAAGAACCGCGCAGGGATCTACAAGCGACTGCTCGAGCTGAACATGGATATCATGCTCGCCAAGTTCGGCATCGATAGCGAAGGTGATGTCTACTTGATGACCGAGGTTCTCGCCGAGACGCTCGGCGTAGAGCAGTTCGAGCAAGCCGTGATGAGTGTTGCATCCCTGCACGACCAGTACTATGGCCAGATTGTCGCCTTGATGTACAGTCCTCTCGAAGAGGAGACCGAGGGAGACGGTCTGGAACCGGAGGAGTAGTTCGGCCGCGCAGCGCCTCGGTCGGGAGGCCGCGCCCACCTGCTGGCGCGTAGGCCCCTGACCGTCCGAATCCCCGCAGGGCAGCGGCGCCGGCAATCGCGTTACCGGGGGCCCGCCACAGGTTCTCTCGGTCTGCATCTGTTTGAGCGGTCTTCCCCCGGGGAGGGATGCCCGTGTCCAGTCTCATTCAAGCGGCACTGACGTGGGTGTTGATTGCTGCCCCGGGCGCCCAGCCGCCCGCTGCGCCATCGACCCCCTCTAAGCCGACGGTACCGGCGGAAGCACGGCCAAACCCAGCGGGAGTCGCAGCAAGCGCCGCCGCTCAGCCATCTGCCGTGCCGGCAGGGGATCCCTTGGCCGATCCCTTCCTCAAGGCGTTGCGAGCCGAGGTCGAGCGCCTTCAAAAGAGGGCGGCGGAGGCGGAGTCCGCCGCGCCGGATGACGCGGGTCGTCTGCGTGCCCGCGCACAGTTGAACACGGAGCTGCTGCTCCTCACAATCCGCCTGCAAGAGCAGATCTACTTGCAGCAGAAGGCCCTGCTCTTAGCGGCTCAAGCGACGAAGAAGGTGCCCTCGGCGGCCTCGGGCGGTTCAGCAGCGGCACTTCGGGCAGCTCCGACAAAACCGAAATATGTTGGCCCCGTCTTCATAAAGCGGAACGGGAGCAAAAAGGCGCACCGGCCGGGTTGCGCTTTTGGTGAGAAGATCGCCCCGGCCGAGCGCGTTTCGTTTGCGAGCTTAGCCCACGCGGTTGCCGCTGGGTGTCAGCCATGCAAGGTGTGCCGGCCGTGAGTCGAGCACGTTGAATTCCGTCTGCCAGGAGGATTGCAATGCCCGAGTTGAGGATTCACCTTCCGGAGAAGTATCTGCCGGAGCAGTGGTACAATGTTCAGGCCGATATGAGCACACCGCTCCCTCCGCCCCTGCATCCGGCGACCAAGGAGCCGATGGGCCCCGATGCGCTCCTGCCGCTTTTCCCCATGGAGCTGATCCAGCAGGAGCTTACCCGGGAGCGCTGGATCACGATTCCGGATCCCGTGCGGGAGATCCTCCGCCTGTGGCGGCCAACCCCCCTGGTGCGCGCGCGTCGGCTGGAGCAGGCGCTCGACACCCCGGCGCACATCTACTACAAGAACGAAGGCGTCAGCCCCGCCGGCAGTCATAAGGCGAATACCGCCATCGCCCAGGCGTACTATAACAAGGAGGCGGGCACAAAGCGCATCAGCACCGAGACCGGCGCCGGCCAGTGGGGCAGCGCACTCTCGCTCGCCTGCAACCTGTTTGACATCGAGTGCAAGGTCTACATGGTGAAGGTGAGCTATCACCAGAAGCCCTACCGGCGCTCGCTGATGCAGATGTGGGGCGCCAACGTGGTCGCCAGCCCGAGCGACGAGACGAACGCCGGGCGAGAGCTGCTCGCCAGGGACCCCGACTCCCCCGGAAGCCTGGGCATGGCGATCAGCGAGGCCGTCGAGGATGCCGTCGGGCGTGAGGATACCAAGTACTCCCTCGGAAGCGTGCTAAACCACGTCCTGCTGCACCAGACTGTCATTGGCCTGGAGGCCAAGAAGCAGTTCGAGATGGTGGACGACTATCCCGACGTCATCATCGGCTGCGCGGGTGGCGGCAGTAACTTCGCCGGGCTCGCCTTCCCCTTCGTGCCGGACAAGCTGAGCGGCAAGAAGATACGCATCGTCGCGGTGGAGCCGACCGCGTGCCCAACGCTCACCCGCGGCATCCGCCACTATGACTTCGGCGACGTGGCGCGCATGACGCCGTTGCTGATGATGTACACGCTCGGCCACGACTTTGTGCCCTCGGCAATCCATGCCGGCGGTCTCCGCTATCACGGCATGGCCCCGCTGGTCAGCGAGTTGTATCACCAGGGTCTGATCGAGGCCAAGGCCTACCACCAGAACCCCGTCTTCGCGGCGGCCACGCTCTTTGCCAACACGGAAGGCATTGTGCCCGCGCCGGAGTCGTCGCACGCCATCCGCGCCGCGATCGATGAGGCCGAGCGCTGCAAGCGTGAGGGCCGGAAGGAGACGATTGTCTTCAACCTCAGTGGCCATGGGCACTTCGACCTGTCGGCCTATGAAGCGTATATGGCCGGCAAGCTGGAAGACTACGACTATCCCGAGGAGAAGGTACAAGAGGCACTGGCGCGACTGGAGAACCTTTGAGCTCGCTCAGATCGGAGAGACGACGCCTTTGGAGGCGCCGCCTGCGCTGGGCCGCCCTGTTGCTCGTGGCGGTGGGCGTTGGGAGCGTTGCATACCTCTACTCGATGGTGTCCTACACGCCCCCGCCGCCGCCACCCCCTCGGGTCTCCCCGCAGCAGGCGGAGCGATCGGTACGCCAGCTGCAGGAGCAGGTGGTCGCGATCCGGCGGCACGCGCAGACGCGCGCTCCGGCGCCCTACCGCTTGCATGTTCGTAGCGATGATATCAACGCGTACCTGAACGCGCAGACGCCGGCCACCCACGGGTTGCCAGACGGCATCGAGAGCGTCCGCGACGTGCGCATCGCGTTTGAGGATGGCCGGGTCGTCGTGACAGGTTATGTGACCGCCTGGGGCCGGCAGATGCACACCACGGTGGCCGGTCGGATCGTCCCGGATGGGAAGGGGAGCCTTGCCTTCCTTCCGGATGAGATGCTCATCGGGAAGATGCCGATGCCCGCGCAGATGCGCAGCGAGGCTGCCCGGCGCATCCAGCAGGAACTGCATAAGAGGCTCGCGGAAACGGGCGTTTCCGTCCACTCCATCGAGGCGACCAGCGGCAGCATGGTGATCGAGGGCGTGACCAAAGGTCAGGGCTCTCCCTGATTCGATAGGCGGCGCGGCGCGGAAGAGGCATCCAGCGCCGCGCCCCTCTCCTGCCCCCTCGGGTGATCCGGGGGAACCCCAAAGGAGAAGAGGATGGAATTCGACCCGGATGCCCCCAATCTGGACCTTCTACAAGGTGTGATCGACCCGGACGCGGTGCAGATGGAAGTAGCCCCCGACGACGAGGCGGATGCCGCCACCGGCGCGGCAGTTCGCGTCTTGCGCCGAATCGAGGATGCCTACGCCGCAGGGAATCCACAGTTGCGCATCCCCTGCCCCTTCTGCGGGCGCCCGCTACGCTACCGAAAAGATGAGCACGGCTGCCTGGCCGAATGCCCGGGCAACGATTTCGTCTGCATGGGGTGAAGCGGCACCGGTAGCCGGCCAGGGCGCGCTGCCGGATCACTTCCGATGCGGGGCCTCGCGCCTGCGAACGGAAACTCCCCTGCTCGTAGCCCGGCGTCTCCTACCGGAAACCCCGGAATGGTGCTCGCCTTCTCCCAACAGACGACTGCGGCTATCCATCCGTGGGAGTGGCCTCCGCGCGCTCGCTGTCGTAGTAGCGGCGCGCGACATCCTCCACCGTGTCTACGATGCCACAGACCGCGCCATACAGCTCTCGCGTGCGCTCCGCGAGCGCAGACAGCGCCTCTCCCTCGTCGCTGCCGGTCGCCTCGATGGTGACCCGAACGCACCCGCGGGCATCACGCGCCTCGAGAAGAGCGCGTTTGCCGTCCGCATCATCCGTAAACCTCAGCTGACAACGCAGTTCCACGCGGAGATCATTCGGCATGAGGCGCGCGACACCTCCCGGACCGCGAAGGAGGTTGCGCCGCGAGGGCCCCTCCCCCATTGGCTGGAACCTTGCATGCCCCGAACGCGATCGGTGGTTGCGGGTCGCCAGTGGGAGGTGGCGATGAGAGCATCACGGCTCTGCGTGCTGGTCGTGGTCGCGCTGACGTGGGGCGCCTCGGGCGGCGCCGGCGGCGCGCCCGAATCGAAGTACGAGCAGCCGGAGCCTCTGCGAATTGTCGAGGCCGAGGGGATCGCTCCAATCGTTGATGGGAATGTCAGTGGCGCGCGGCAGGCCGCCATCGATCGCGCTCTGCGCGAGGCCGTGCTGCGCACTGTGGGAGTGTACGTCACCGGCAGCGTCCGGGTTCATAACCACGTCGTCCTGGAGGATCGCGTCTCCACGCGCGGCGCGGGTTTGGCCATCCTGGAGGAGGTGCTGGAGGAGGGACGCGCGGATCACGTCTATCGGGTGCGCGCCAGGGTCGGCGTGCGCCTGCGCCCGCTGCTGAGGGAGCTCTCGTCATCCCCTGCCGTGCGGCGCTGGCGCGTGGGAATCGTGCTGGCCTCCAGCACCTACTATGGCTATGTGCCCACCGCGGCGTCGGATGCGGCGGCTCTCCTCTCCCGGCACCTGGAGAGCCTCGGCATCGACGTGGTTGACCAGGGCGCGGGAGTCACCGGCGAAGAGGCGCGGCGGCTTCAGTCTGCCAGTCCCGCCCAGGTCTCCGATTGGGGGCGGCGGCACGGGTTCGATGTTGTGATCACGGGGCAGGTCTCCGCCCGAGTGGCGCCCGGGCTTTCGGTCCCCCGCGAGTGGCTGGGAGTCGACTATGCCCGGTGCTGGGTGCGAGCGGCGCTGCGCGCCATTCGCTGTGATACGGGGGAAGTGGTGATGGCGGATACAGTCGCGGGCGAGAGTGACGGCGTGCCCACGCAACAGGCGGTTCACGCCGGAATGACGCACACTCTGCGCCGCGCAGGCCGCAGGCTCTCGGAGGCGCTGCTGCGCCTGCCGGGGGCCACCTCGCGCGCCATGCGCCTCACCCTCTCCGGGTTCGAGGGCGTGACCGATGCGACCGCCTTCACCGAGGCGCTCGCCTCCGTGCCCGCCATCCGCCGGGTCGAAGGCCAGGTCTACACTGGTGGCGTGCTCACCCTTCAGGTGAGGGTCGCGGAGGAGGCCGCCGCCAGCCTGGGCGCGCACCTCGAAAACTCGGCGGCGCTGCAGGGCTTTGGATTGCGCGTCATCCGCGCGACGCCAGAGCGCGTCTCCGCCTCCGTCCACGCGGAGGAATCGACCGGGTGAGCGGCACCGGCGCGTCTTCCCGCCGTAGAGGCGCGCGGTGCCGCCTCTCTTGCCAGGG
>DUUU01000176.1 GCA_012841485.1 Armatimonadota bacterium | reverse complement strand
CGGTGGTGCTCGCCTCGCCCTCTGGCGACAGGGCTCCTGTCACGGGCGGCTGCAAGGCGGCCGTGGCATCGAGTGCCTCGGCAGCTTGAGTGAAGAGGGCTTGCGCCGTCACGGATTTTCCCTCGGCGGCGGCAAGGAGCCCGGGGGCATCCGGATCCTGCGACACGGCCGCCGCGCGCCGGGCCTCGCCCAGCACCACCTCCAGCTCTGCCAGCGCCACGCACGCCGGGTCTAGGACGAGGCCGGGCATGAGGTGGCTGACCGCGTTGATCAGCAGGCGGAGCATCTGTCGCGAGTGCAGCGCCTCGGCGAGCACGTTGGGCGCGAAGTAGGCGCAGCGGGGCGCGAGCACGATGGCAGGCGAGCGCGCATCGGTACCACCGCGGCGCGAGAGATCCTCGGAGACCCAAAAGGCGCCGACACGCCCGGACGCCAATGGCTCGAGGAGTGGAGTCGCACGGATGCGCACATCCAGGAAGGAGGGGAGCGTACGGAAGAGCGGCGCCGCGTCGCCGGCGCGCAGGTAGGCGTTTCCATCCGCGCTCCAGCCGGTGACGCGCACCTGAAGCGCCTCTTGCAGGCGGTAGACCGGGAAGGCGGCCTGGCGCCGGGGTGCTACGGCGGCGCCCCACGAGCACGCGATCAGCCGCCCGCCGCGCGCCACGAAATCGGAGACGAAGGCGGCGGCAGCCACCGACAGCGGCCGCTCCAGGTCGATCATCAGCAGCCCAAAGAGATCGAGCGCGCCCATCTCCAGCTGCGCATAGCTGAGCGGGCGGGCATCAAAGCCCGCTTTCTGAAGCAGGAAGACCAGCTCGGGCTTATCGACAACGCCCAGTACGCGCGAGGCGGCCGGAGAGGCCGGCAGGAGCGGTAGCGCCGGCGCTTCTTGCTCGGGCGGCGCGATTGACTCCGCCGGCTGTGCCGGATCCGGTTGTGGCGCCGGTATCGTGGCGCCGGCATCCTGCGCCCTTCCTGACGCGCTGGCGAGCAGGAGCAGGAAAAGCACGAGCACGCCCCAGAGGGCAGCCCGGCCGGCTTCGCACCGGGCGAAAGCCCCGCGTATCGGATTCACCGCTGCGGGCTGCGCCCCACGATCACTACTCAGATTCCATCCAAGCATGGGTCCACCATCTCCGCCGCATCCAACCCGTTGCGCGAACGCTGCTTGCGGGCGACAAAGTAGACGCGGTCCGAGAGAAGCCGGGGCTCATGAAAGGTGTAGGCCTCGTAGACCGCCAGCGTGCGGAAGCCAACCTGTGTCAGGGCATCCACCAGTTCCCGCAGGAAATAGCCTCGCTCGTAGTGTACCTCCGTAAAGTGTTTGGTCGAACCGTTCTCGCGCACCCAGAAATCCATCACCACTTCGCAGATGCGCGTCTCGTGGTCATAGCTGCTCCGCCAGTCGTAGCGCACGCGCGCGCCTGGATCCAGGTTGCGCTGGGTGAAGAGATCGGCGCGCAGCGCGTAGATCGTGTTGACATCGAAGATGTAGAGCCCGCCCGGATGGAGCATGCGATGGGCGGAAGCAAACGCCTGCGTCACATCCTCAAGCGTCAACAAGTAGTTGACGCTGTCGTAGAGGCAAACGGCGAGGTCATAGCGATCCGGCAGCGAGAGGGTGCGCATATCCCCGTGCGCGAAGGGGATGTCGCGGCCTTGCTGGTGTGCTTTCTCGCGAGCCACGCTCAGCATCGGCTCGGAGAGATCCACGCCGGCCACCTGGTAACCGCGGTCGGCCAGGGCAAACGTGACGTTGCCCGTGCCGCAGGCGATATCGAGCACGGTGCGCGGTGAGACGCGCAGGCGCCGGAGCAGCTTCTCGATATAATCCACCCATCGCCTATAGGGCACCCCCGACATGAGGGCATCATAAGCCTCGGCAACCTCGGTGAACTGCGGCTGTCGCTGGTTGAGATTGGTCATGCCTGCTCTTCCTGTACGATGCGCGCCGTCTCGTCGAAAAGAACCTTGAGTTGCGCGTAGAGTTGCCGGTAAATCCGGTGGTAGGCATCGTAGGCGGCCACCTCTGCCGCGGGGGGCGCCGGCGTCACCTCGCGCGCGGCGATGGCCTGCGCGCATGCCTCAGGCACGGAGGAGTAGAGCCCGAGGCCGACCCCGGCAAGGAGCGCCCCGCCGAACGCGGCGCCCTCCTCGGTGGTGGCCTGGAAGAGCGGCGTGTTGAGTGTAGCGGCGAGTACCTCGCGCCAGAAGGCGCTGCGCGCGCCGCCTCCGGAGACGCGCACTTGGCCGATGGGCACGCCCATCGCCCTCAAAATCTCGAAAGAGTCGCGCAATCCAAACGAGACCCCCTCAACGATGGCGCGCGCCAGGTGACGCCGGTCATGGCGCAAGCTGAGGCCGAAGAAGACGCCGCGCGCGTTCGGGTGGGGATAGGGAGTGCGCTCGCCGGTCAGGTAGGGGAGGAAGAGAAGACCCTCGCATCCGAGTGGCGCCCGGGCTGCCTCCGCGCAGATCAGCTTGTAGGGATCGACTCCGAGGCGCGCGGCCACCTCCACCTCGTGCTGGGCCAGGTGATCGCGGTACCAGCGCAGCGAGCCGCCGGCGCTGAGCATCACCCCCATCACATGCCACTTGCCGGGCACGGCGTGGCAGAAGGTATGCGTGCGCAGCTCCGGATCGGTCGCCGGCTCGTCGGCATAGGCGAAAACCACCCCGGAGGTGCCCAGCGAGATCGAGACCGCTCCGGGCGAGACGATGCCGCTGCCCACCGCGCCCGCGGCCTGATCCCCCCCGCCACCGACCACCGGCGTGCCCTCCTTCAGGCCAGTCTGCGCGGCGGCCGTCGCGTGAACGCGCCCGCTGATCTCGGGTGACTCGTACACCTGAGGCATCCAGCTCTCCGGGATGCCAAGCGCCTCGAGGATCTCTCCGGACCAGCACCGCCGCGGCACGTCGAAGAGCGAGGTGCCCGATGCATCCGAGACCTCCGTGGCAAACTCGCCGGTGAGGCGGAAGCGGATATAATCCTTGGGCAGGAGCACCTTGCGAACGCGCGCGTAGGCTTCTGGCTCGTTCTCCTGAAGCCAGACAATCTTCGGCGCGGTGAAGCCCGTCAGCACCCGGTTGCACGTGATCCGCACCAGTTGATCGCGGCCCACGCGCTCGGTGATCCGGTCGCACTGCGTGGCGGTGCGCTGGTCGCACCACAGGATCGCCGGGCGAATCACCTGATGGGAGTCATCCAGGAAGACGGACCCGTGCATCTGCCCGGAGAGACCAATGCCCGAGATCGCCTCCGGGGCAATGCCGGCGCGCTCGCAGGCAGCCTGAATGGCTGCGCCGGTGGCGCGCCACCACTCCGCCGGATCCTGCTCCGCCCAACCAGGGTGGGGCGTGGAGAGCGGGTAGTCAGCCGTCGCCGACCCCAGCGGAGCTCCCTCTTCGGAGATCACCAGCGCCTTTGTGCCGCTGGTGCCCACGTCGATGCCCAACAGGTATGCCATCGCCTTCTCCCTAGATGCCTCTGTGCCTTCTCCACTCTTCCTCTTCCCTCCCCAACCGCGTTGTTCCTGCGCCTCGGTGCTTGAGCCCGGGCACGCGGCACGAGCCGGAGACCGGGAAGAGGGGAGAGCTGCCCCGCGCGTGGCGCCACCGGGGCTTCACTTCAGCATCAGGAGCCCTCGCGCCGGGCTTCCTCTGCCCGGCGGACGCTCGCCACAACCCCGCCGGCGAGGAGGAGCACCGAGCCCAGCCAGAGCAGATTGATCAGCGGCTTGACGCTCACCTCCACCACTACGCTCTCCTCGGGTGGGGCGTTGCCCTCCACCGGCAACCCGGTGACGGAGAGAGTGACTCTCGATTCCTTAGGACGCTCCATCGGCACGCTCAGATCCGTCACCGCGACCGCGATTTCCGTTCCGGGAAGCACAGCCGGGGTGGGCACCAGTGCTCCATCCTCGCCAAGGCGGAGCGTGGGGGTGACCTGGGTGCGCTTGCCGGAGGGCAACCGGACCCCGATGAGGATTCCCGCGCCCGCGTGCTCCTCGCTCATATCGAAGCCCCCGAAGGTGAAGGCGTAGCCGCCGGCCTCCATCGTCTCGCCCCGGCCCAGATCGGCGCGTTGGGTGGCTGCTTCTTCCCTATCCTGATAGTCGAGGGGCGAGATGTAGAGGTCTTGCCGCCAGCTCCGATGCACCGCCGGCGCGTGAACCCAGGAGCCCATCTGCGGGCTGAAGCGCATGGTGGGAGACGCGGTGAACGCGGTCTCGCCGCGCGTGACGGTGAGGTGTAGGGTCTTTTGGTGTGGCGAGGAATCGGCACGCGTGAAGGCGACGCGGTAGCCCAGAGCCTCCGCCGCCTCGCCGCGGCGCAGTGACAGCTTTTCACCGCGGCTGCAGATCGAGGAGCTGACGATGCCAAGCAGCATCAGCGCAAGCCCCACATGGGCGAGGTGCCCGCCGGTATGGACCGGCCGGCGCGGGAGCCCGCGCAGGACTAGCCGGCCTGCCACCGCCAGGGCAAACGCGGCCGCCGCGACGAGGAGGATCGTCCAGGCGTTGAAGCGGTGGACGCCCACAGCGAGTGCGCCCGCCATGCCCGCGAGGGCCACGGCGATCCCGGGGCGCAGGCGGCGCGCCACCCTCTCCGGCCGAGATGCACCCCACTCTAGGAGCGGTGCAATCCCGACGAGGAGCGCGAGGAGCACGGCCACCGGAAACTGCGTCAGATTGTAGAAGTGCGGCTGCACCGAGGTCGGGCGGCCCAGGATCGTGGTGAGGATCGGCGCGGAGGTGCCCAGGGCGATCATCCCCGCGGAGACGCAGAAGACCAGGACCGCGAGGAAGAAAGCGAACTCGCGCGAGAGCGTGCTCTCGACTGTGCCCTTCGCCTGGATCTCGCCCGCGCGCATCGCGTAGAGCGAAAGTGGCACCAGAAGGGAGAGGAACACCCCCATCAGCAGGAGACCATAGACGGCGGATCCGGGGCTGACGAAGGAGTGAACCGAGAAGTTGCTCAAGACGCCGCTGCGGGTGAGGAAGGTTCCATACCCCATCGCCGCGAACGCCACGCTCGCCAGAACGAGGTTGGCGTGCTTCAGCCCGCCGCGCGCGCGCTGTACCAGCATGCCATGGAGCAAAGCCGTCGCGAGGAGCCACGGGACGAGGGACGCGTTCTCCACGGGGTCCCAGCCCCAGTAGCCACCCCAGCCCAGCACGCGATAGGCCCAGTAGCCGCCGATGAAGATGCCTGCCCCCAGCGTCACCCAGGCGAAGAGAGTCCAGGGAAGCGCCCGCGCCACCCAGGAGTCGTAGTCGCGCCAGGCGAGCGCCGCCAGCGCGAACGCGAACGGGATCGCGAGCGCGGCGTAGCCCAGGAAGACCATCGGGGGGTGGATCGCCATCCAGGGATCCTGGAGGAGCGGGTTCAACCCGCGGCCATCCGAGAGCCTCTCTGGGGAGAGGAGAAAGGGGCTCTTGGCGACCAGGAGCAGCCCGAGGTAGGCCTGCATCGCGGCATAGGGAGGCATCACGCGCGTCTCCCAGTCGCCGCTATAGTGGATCAGAAGCAGCCCGAGAAGGGCGCTGAGGAGCGCCCACAACAGGAAGCTACCCTCCTGGCCGGCCCACAGCGCCGAGACGCGATAGAGGAGGGGAAGATCGCGCGACGAGTACTCCGCGATGTAGCGGATGTCGTAGCGCCCTTGCACAAGTCCCGCCAGGAGCAGGATGCATGCGGCCAGCGCCGTGGCCGACGTGAGCGCGAACGCCGCGCGAGCGAGCGCCCGCGTCGGTTGCCCGCGCGATGCGGCGACGTAGGCGCCAAAGGCCACCAGCGCGGTCACGAGTCCCCCCCAGAGGAGTGCAACGCCAAAACCGGCCATGCGGGAAAGCCCCTTCGAGTGCCACTACGGCCCGCGGCCGGCCACGTGGTCTCTGGCCAGCCGCCGGCACACCCTGCCATGGTACCATCGCGGGCGCACCCCGTCTATCAGTAGTTACCCTTAGACGGCTCAGGGGTTTTCCGGAGGATGTGCGCGGGTTTCGCCCGTGTCCGTTCAGAGAAGCGCCACGGCTTCCACCTCAACGCCCACGCCCTTGGGTAGGGACGAGACCTCAACGGTAGAGCGCGCGGGCGGGTTGGTGGGGAAGTAGTCGCCGTAGACCGCGTTGACGGCCGCGAAGTGGTCGAGGTCGGTGAGGAAGATGGTGGTTTTCACTACCCGGCTCATCTCCAGGCCCGCGGCGGCGAGGATCGCCTTCAGGTTCTCCATCACGCGCCGTGTCTGCTCCTCGATGGAGCCGGTGACCAGTTCGCCGGTTGCCGGGTCCACCGGGATCTGACCGGAGATGAAGAGGAACGGCCCGGCCTTCACTCCCTGCGAGTAGGGGCCGATCGCCGCGGGGGCGTTCTTCGTTGAGACAACTTCCTTCTCGGGCATCTTCTGCTCTCCTCGGTCTCTCTATGCTCGCGCGCGGTGCGCCTCGTCGATGGCGGCGCGCAAGTTCTCCCATGGGGTTCCGGGCGGGACGGTGCAATCCGCGGCCAGGATGAAGGGCGATGGCGCTTGCAGCAGGACGCGGCGGGCCTCCGCGCGCACTTCCTCTTCCGTTCCCGTGGCCAGAATGCCCAGGCGATCCATCCCCCCCATGAACGGCCGGCCGAAGAGGCGCGCGATCTCCTGGCCGGAGAGCGGCTGGCCGGCCACCAGCAGCGGCGCGTTGACCACATGCCCCGGATAGTCGAGGAAGGGCGTCAGGTCGTCATAGCCGCCGTGATAGTCGCACACGTGCAGGATGTTGAAGAGGCACTCCCGGTTGATCTCCTCCATCAGCGAGAGGTCAAACGGCTTGATGAAGTCGCGGAAGATGCCGGGGTGGGGGAAGCGCCCGGCCTCCCCGCCCTGGGTAGAGTGGTAGAAGCCATCCACGCCCAGCCGGATACACTCGCGCACGAAGAGGCGCAGGCTCTCGGTGATCCGCTCCAGGCCCTTCGCGACTGCGGCGGGATCCTCGCTCAGGTGCGCGGTGATCGTCTCGTGGCTGGTCGTGTGCCCGGCGCACATCAGCGGCGAGTAGAGCGTGCAGAGCACCAGCGCCTCGGACTTGGCCGCCTTAACCAGCCCCTCGACGGCCTGAAGCTGCGGCTCATAGAAGTCCCGGTCGTAAAAGGGCATCATCGCCCAGTCCTCGGGCCGGCGGATCTGGGGCACCGGCGGGAACTTCCGCTCGTACTGGGTCTTGATGAAATCCATGCCCGTGAAGTGGAAGAAGTCGAGGTGCTTCTCCACGGCGGCCTGCCCGCCATGGTATTCCGGGGGGAAGTGCGTGAAGAACGCCGCCGGCACGTACTCCTGCGGCTTGCCACTCTCCAGAACGCTGAGCAAGAGATCGCGCTTGTTCATGCCTCTCTCCCACGGGAAAACGGCCCGCGCCGCCGGGTTGGATGGCGCGCAGGCGTACTGTGATTCGGGATCGGTGGGGCGGCTTCCTCTTCACCACACGGTGTGCGCGGGGGAACGCCGGGCCGGGGGCTCCTCGGCGCTTCATCCGCGGCGTCGCTCCTGGGACCGAAAGGGAATGGGCGGGCCTGCGAGCCTCGAACTTCTACCCAAAGACGACGATGTAGCCCTGATACAGGTCCTTGCCAAAGGTTCCAAGAAAGCCCCAGACGACGCCGGCCGTGAGGAAGTGCCCGAGGGCGAAGCCGAGGAAGGCGGGCACGGTCTTCCGGTAGAGCGGCATGCCGCCGAGGCGGAGGACCAGCCCCTTGATCACCCAGACCAGCAGGAAGGAGCCCCAGAGAAGCCGGCCATAGGCGTTGCCGGCGGCGAAGCCGAGGGGGTGTAGCGGGAAGCCGATGATCTGTGACCGCGCGGCCTGGAGTAGCAGCGCCGTGAGGAAGCCGGAGCCGGCGGCAAGGCAGCGGGGCAGGTCACGCGGCTTGGGGCTCTCTGACCAAGTGATGGCGTTGTTGAACTCGGTGCAGGCCATGTCCCAACCCCAGATTCCGCCGCGCACCTGCTGGGCCCCCACCTTGTAGTAGCCCGTGAGGTGGAAGTAGAAGGCGAGGAGGACGCCGGCAACCAGGGCGAGGGTGAGCGCCCCGGCCACGCGCCGTGGCTTCTCGTTGACGAAGTGGCCGGCGCGGAGCGCGTCGATTTGATAGCCCGCCAGGGCAACGGGGAAGCCGCGCGAGAGGAACGTGAGCGCCGCCAGTCCGGTCAGCGTCGCGGGATCGCCGCCGGGCGCCAGGGGGGCCGTGCCGAAGAGGGAGAGGAGGAGCATCTTCGGCGCGCCGTAGGGGAAGAGCCAGATCAGGGGCACCCCGATCTCCGCGCGCAACCGGGCGTAAACCAGTCCCACGCAGAGGACGATCCCGAGATAGACGCCGGCAACCCAGAGCCGCATCCCGAGCGCGTGGCAGAAGAGGAGCATCGCCGCCAGGCCGGCCCAGAAGCCCCAGAAGGGAAGGCGGTAGGCGCGCATCTCCGGGTCGCGGCTCGAGAGCGCCGCGCGGGCCACGGCGGCCAGATGATGCCGGCCATAGTAGAGGAGCACCAGCGCGATTGCCAGGTAGGCGCCCATGCTCTGCTCCTGGTCGAAGGGAAAACCTGCCTCGCGATACCCCCAGGCGCTGCCGATCACCGCCACGAGCCGCTCCAGGACGTAGGTGACCCAGATCGTGAAGCTGATCTCCGTGGAGACGAGGTAGCCGAAGCCGATCAGCTCTGGCCGGTAGTGGAAGGTGAGTGTGCCCACGGCATTCCAGGGGGGCGTGGAGAAGGGGGCGAAGCTGAAGTAGCGCTGAAAGCCCGGGAAGGTGGGCCAGAGTGCGTGGGCGATATGCACCGCGTTGTAGGCCACGGCCAGGCCAAACCCGGCCCACATCATCGGGTTGCGCAGGAAGGCCGGCTCGCCTGGATTGCGGGGCTTCACCTCGGCCAGCTCCAGCGGAAGCTGCAGGAGCGGAAAGGAGAGCTTCTCCCGCTCGATCCAGGGGCGGTACATCAACAGCACCAGGCAGAGGAGAGTGACCCAGAGAGCGAGGAGGAAGCCGGTCCAGGCCAACACGGGCACTCCCCAGGAGTGCCACGGGATCGGCGCGCCGCGCAGCGACTCGTAGAGGGCGCGCACCGCCTCGGGATCATGCACGGCGGCCCACTTCGGCAGATGGCTCTGCGCCTCGGCGAGGCGGTTTCCCGTCTGGGCAAAGTAGAAGGGCGCGGTGATCAGGGCGAGAAGGAAGCGGACCACGCCCACGCCGAAGGTCATCGCGCCGACGCAGACGAAGCAGAAGGCAAAGACGAGCTCTCCCGGAGTGAGCCGGCGCCCGCTGCGGCGCAACAGGTAGTTGGCAAACAGGAGGATGAGGAGCGCGGCGACCGCCGGAATGGCCGGAATGCTCTCGGTGACGTACACTACCGAGGCGACGATCTCCGACGCCCGAATCCAGAATCCGGCGCCGACGAGGAAGAGCAGCCCAAGCGCCAACGCCCGGCCCGTCGCCATCTTCCCTCCCGGCCGGAGACCGCTCGACTCCGGATCTGCCAGATCGCGCCGCGGATCACCCACTTCTCTTTGCACTCGCCGTCCTTCCGTGCCCCTCACGACGCCTCAGATCCAGAAGATTTGATTGCCCTTCATGCCGGTGAAGGAGTCGATGATCAGCCACATGCCGTTGCAGGTGAACTGGCCGAGGATCAGGCCCAGGAAGATCGGGCGCGCGGTGCGGAACGCCCGGAGGCCGCCGAAGCGGACGATGGCCAGTTTGAGCGCCCAACAGATGAAGGCGGAGAGCCAGATCTGGTCCATGATCCAGGTGGTGCCCACGGCGAAGCCGATCGGGTGGAAGGGCCACCAGACGTGCCGCTGGCGCATGATGGTCAGGAAGAGCATGATCCCGGCACCGAGGCCCTCCAGCAGCCATCCGCTTCCGGAGACGCCGGTGGGGTTGTTCATCCGGTCGGCGACATAGCGCCAGGGGCTCTGCGGGCCGTTCACAAAGAACCAGTTGTTCAGGTTGAGGCCGCCGCCTTTCTTATAGGCCAGGAAGAGCGTCATCGCCAGGGAGCCGAAGAGGCCAATCAGAATGGCCAGGAAGATGGCGCCAACCAGCGGGCGGCGGCTGGGACGGGCCAGCTCTCCCATGCGCAGGCCGTTCGCGGTGGAGGTCATCATCAGCGTGCGCAGGTCGCCCGCCCATACGTAGCAGAGGCCGAGGGCCACCAGGCCCTTTGGCCCGAAGGCGGCGGTGCCCAGGCTGGAGACGGAGAAGCCCATCGCCGTGGTGGAGGCCACGGCCTCGGCGAGCCCGCTCTCGACCACCACGCGCGTCAGCCCGATGAAGAGCACGAACGCGGCGAGGAGCAAGATCGGGATCACGGGCAGCGGCATCCCAACCATCCAGAGCCAGGCAGCCATGCAGAGGACGCCGGCGCACATGCCGATGAACGCCATGCGATAGGAGAGGACCTCGCCCGAGTCGTCGGCGCCACCGGGGCGGCCGGTGATGGTGCGCCACACCTCGCGCAGGTGGGGGCGCGCATACCATAGACCCGAGAAGACGAGCACGAACATGGCGCCCATCCCCAGGTGGGCGAAGATCGGCGAGGGGGTGCCGTAGGGCCCCAGGCTCTCCTTATACTCGACCGCCATGATCGCCATCACGCCGCGGATGCAGAAGGCGAGAAGGTTGAAGAACCACAGGCTGAAAGTGGTGTCAAGATTCACCAGGTAGAAGAAGCCGATCATCGGGAAGGAGCCGCGCAACGAGAGGCGCATCAGGTTGCGGAACATCGGGATGCTCGCCTCCAGCGTCGGCGTGGGGAAGGTCGGGAAATACTGGTGCAGCGCCTTCATCGAGCCGAGCACGAAGGGAATGGCGAAGCCGATCCACAGGAGCGGGTTGCGGAAGAGCGGCTTGGCACCCGGACCTCCGCCCGCCACCATCTCGATGGGAAGGTGGGTGAGCGGGTAGGCGAGACGCTCGCGGTTGCACCATTGCCGGCGCAGGAGCACCATCATGCAGAGGCAGGCGAAGTGGAAGGGGAGTAGAAACGCGAGCCAGCCGGCGATAGGCACAACCCACGCGCCCCAGGGCACGTCGCCTGCGCGACGCATTCCCTCGAAGAACTCGCGCACCACGACGGGATCTCGCGGCGCGAGCCAGGCGGGAAGGTGGGGTTGAATGATCTCCTCCCAGCGGTTGCCGCTGTTGGCGAAGTAGAAGGGCGCCGTGATGGTGGGCAGCACCTGCGCCGTGAAGCCCATGACCGGGAGGGTGCAGGCGACGGCCATCATGATGTAGGCGACGATCAGCTCTGGCGGCGAGAGCGCCCAGCTCCGGCCAGGCGGCGATAGCCGTCTCAACAGCGTGTTGACCCCAAGCGAGAGGATCAGCAGCAGGAAGATTGCCGCGGGTGTGCTGTAGTCGAGGTCCATATAGGACCCTCGGACTACATAGGTGCCGTAGGGCACGCCGACGGCGATGATCAGGGAGCCGGTGGCCCCCGCCAAGAGTGCTCGGAAGGTGAAGGCGCGTCCGGCTTTGACGGCGGGCGTTTCTTGCAGGCCGGGCGGCACCATCTTCTGGGTGGGCTCCTGGTTGCTCAAGACGAACCTCCCCGGAGGAATTGCCGCGGGCGGAAAGCCAGGGAGCCGCCCGCGTTCCCTGTCGCTGCATGGCGTCCGATCACTGCCGGCGTGACGCACACGCAGCGTTCATTTCGGCGCCCGCCCGTGCATTCCTCCCGCGCGAAACGAAGCGTGCTCCCTGGCGGAGCCCCCCTTTTTTCATGCCAGCAAGGAGATGGCAACCTTGGCGTGGAAACAATCGTCCAAAGCCCAGGAGAGGGGCGCGCCCAAGTCCGATCGCCGCGGCATAGGGCGGGGGACGAGCGCCTGGCTCGAACCCCGAGAGGGCGAGCCGGCACCGTCAGCTGCCTGACGTTCCGGCCGATGGCCAGAAAGCTGAGGTTGCCTGAGCGTCTTGCGCGGCAGGGCGATGGGTGGTCGCGACCTCCAACGCGTGCGTGAGAGAAAGGCAACGCCGGCATATTCTCGCACCGTGATCACTCTCGGCAGGGTCGAGGAATGCCGTTGCGCGAGTTCACGATACGACAGATCGAGACGTGAGAGGAGGTAGGGAGTCGCCCGGGGACGATCCCTTCCCTGGCCCCCTCGTTCCCTCCGCTTGCCAGAGGGACGGGGGCCTTCGCCCCCTGTACTCCCGGATCTTTATGAGACGCTTGCGCCTATCGAACAACGGTGCTCGCGCCTGTGCAGGCCGGCGCGAGGGGTTTACTCTGATCGAGCTGCTCGTCGTCATCGCGATCATCGCCATCCTGGCGGCGATCCTCTTCCCGGTTTTCGCGCGCGCCCGCGAGAACGCGCGCAAGTCCACCTGCCAATCCAACCTGAAGCAGATCGGCAACGCATTCAACATGTACACCCAGGACTTCGATGGGATGCTCCCCGATACCCTCATGGGGCGCGACTGGGGCTCTTCCAGCATCCCACCGTGTTGGACCTGGTACCACTGCCTGGAGCCTTACGTCAAGAACTCCCAGGTCTACAAGTGCCCCAGCATGGAGTGGAGCGGCTGGAACGGCTATGGCGCCGTGCGCGAGGTGTTGGGCTACAACGGCAGCCTGGGCTACTTCTCCTCAGGTGCCGCTTCATGGGCACCCTACTCGAACCCGGATACGCCTGGACTTGGGATGCCCATGGACGCGATGACGGTGCCCGCGGAGAATATCCTGGTGTGCGACTCTACCTACTACGTCTGCGAACGTGAGTTTTGACACCGCACGGACAACACAAAAACCCCCTCGGAGGCGCTCGCGGCGAAGTACAACGGCGGCTACTACACCGTCGATAGCCGGCACAGCGAGGGCGCCAACGCGCTCTTCGCCGATGGCCACGTGAAGTGGCTGAAGCAAGGGATCACGAATCATCCCACAGGGCATCCAAATCCGGGCGCAGGCGCGGGGAACTGGTACTACTACCAGTTTCATTGAGGCGCGAGCCGTGCCCTCGCCGTGGGGGGGCCCCGTGGGCGACGTCATCTGCCGGGGTGGCGTCCGGGCGGCTGCCGGCCGCGCGCTCTCGCAGGGCTGATTGCCTGTCCCCACCGATTATGGTATAATGGCCGCGGCAGCAAGTGGCGCTGCCGCCGGCTGCACCAGCGGTGGACAAAGGCGGGGCCGCCCCCGCGCGCAGGATGTCGTATGCCCCAGGGAACAAGAGTGGTAGATGACGTTCGGGTGATCACACAGCAGTTCCAGAAGGCGGTGGAACGTGCTCGCCAGCTGGAAGCGGTGGT
>DUUU01000175.1 GCA_012841485.1 Armatimonadota bacterium | reverse complement strand
TCCTGCCGCGGCAGCCGAACAGGCTCGTGTGAGAGCGCAGACGCAGATTCTACCCACCCAGGACGATGCCGCCCCCGATAGCGGCAGCCGGCGCCGCCGATGGTTGCATGATGGGGGGATACTCCTCCCCCTCGTGATCCTCAACGCGCTTTGTTTCGTATGGGGCTACCGCTTCCTTCCGCTCCAGGATTACCCCGACTGGCTTTACCAGGGGACCTTACTCTCGCAGGCGATCAAGGGTACGCTCTCAGAGCACTACCGCGTGGTGCCCTACCCGGTGCCTAACGCGATCTCCACGCTTCTGATCGGCCTTTTGGGTCTGGTTTTTCGCCCTGAGGTGGCGGGCAAGCTCACCCTCACGCTCTACGTGCTCACCTTCATTGCCGGATCGGCCTACCTTTTCACCTCGACCGGTGGCAGGCTGGGGCCGGTCTTCTGCATTCCGCTGGCGCTGCTCTTCAGCGGCTTCTTCTTCCACGGCTATCTGAGCTACCTTCTCGCGTTGTGTCCTCTCTTCTTTGGCATCGGCTACCTCCTGCGCCAGCATGAGGAGCGCGCGTCGGTGAGCGTTGGCGTGGTGCTCGCGGCGTCGCTGCTCCTCTATCTGTCGCACGCGCTCGCCTACGCGGCGTGGCTTGTCTTTCTCGGGCTTTTCTTTGCTGCCCGGCCCTCGCGGAGGCTGGCAGGGCGACTGCTGCTGGCGCTCGCGCCTTCGCTCGCGCTGCTGGCGGTCTACGTGCTACAGACAGCGCAGGGAGCAGGAGACACGCGGATCTTCTATGGGGAACGTTGGCTGGCGGGGAAACTTGGGACCCTCTTCCCCTCGTTTCATCTCTTCCACGGGTTCTATCCGGTGACGAGTGCCCTGGACCCTGGCGTCGCGCTCTTCGGGAAGCTGAACCAGGGCTTTGCGCTGCTTGTGGGCCTCGCCTGTCTCTGGGGTGCAGTCGCTGCCTGGCGCGATGCTCATCCCCGGCTGCCTCTGGCGGCCGGAGGGGCGTTCTTGGGCATCTTCCTGTTGAGCCCGCGCTACCTGGCCGCGAACGTGCTTCCTGACCTGCGCTTCCTCTTTCCGGCGCTCTGGATGCTCCTCGCCTATGGCGCGCCGGCGCTCGACCGGCGCCTTGGTCCAAATGCGCGGCGCGTGGGCTGGATGCTCGGCGGAGGCGTGCTGATTCTTCAGGCATTCTTCCTCCACGGTCACGCGGGGGTGTGTGCCTGGCGTGCTGAGGCGGTCTATGGGGAGATGCGCGAGGCCATCGGAGACCGGCACTTCCGTGCGGTGTTCGAGAGCCACTTCAACTATGAGGGCCGCTTCCGCCGAGTCTACCACCTGCCGCGCCACATCGCTGTCCACTCCCCATTGAGCCGGCTAGCCTACTATCTCCACATAGAGCAGGGCAGTGACGCCCCCATCTTCGCCACGGGCATTGTGAAGGAGATAGCGCCGAGTCCGCCCCTCGACTCGGTCTCCGCCCTGCGCTACCTTCCCGAGGAGCCGGAATGCCTCGTCACCTTGGGGGGCGACGCGGGTAATCGCTTCATCGCCGGGGTGCTCTCCCACCGGTATGGGATCGAGCGCGCAGGCCGCTATGCCATCGTGATGGAGCGGCGGTAGCAAGCGATACCACAGATGAAGGGCACGGCCAGCACCCCTCCGTGGTTCTGTTTCCCAGGCGCTCGAAACGAGAGGGAGGGGGAACACCGTCCGGCGTCGAACAAAAACGTCAAATCAGCCAGTGTCCTCAGATGGAAGCGGGGTGGCATCCATCCTGTGGCACGGGTGAAGGGTCGTGTCGGTGTGCTCGCTCCAGGAGCACCCAAGATCACGAAGGGGTAGCGAATGAAAAAGCGTGGCTTTACGCTCATCGAGTTGCTCGTCGTCATCGCGATAATAGCCATTCTGGCAGCGATTCTTTTCCCGGTCTTCGCGCGAGCGAGAGAGAACGCGCGCAAGTCAAACTGCCAGTCCAACATGAAGCAGATCGGGTTGGCGACCATGCAGTATGTGCAGGACTATGATGAGACCTATCATCTCGCCTACGTCATGAATCCGACGGTGCGATTTCCAGATCTGCTGCAGCCGTATCTGAAGAACAAGGACGTCTTTGTCTGTCCCAGCGATCCGGACGTGTGGGTGCCGCAGACGGGGATGCGGCTGAGTTACCTCTGCAACTACAACCTGCATCCGGCGGGGGATGCCGTCCCGCCGGTGGCCGTTAGCCTGGCAGCGGTGACGCGCCCCTCCGAGACGATCTCCTTGGCCGAGAACGCGGATGGGGCGACCACGAATCGCCAGCCCGATTGCCAGTACACGTTTGGGTGCTTTGGTGGCGGTGTCTCCTCGGGTTACAACCTGTGGGCGCGCGTGGGCCGGATGCGACATTCGGAAGGCGCGAACTACATCTTCGCCGACGGGCATGTGAAGTGGATGAAGCCGAACGTCATTGCCAACGAGGCCGTCTACTGGAAGCTTTGAGTGCTCTGCACGGTGATGAAGCCCACTCCCCCTGTGCGCAGGGGGAGTGCCCCTTTTCTCGCCGCGCACGTGTGGAGGGATGGGTGGGGCTTGCCGCGGCATCGGAGACTGCCCGCGGCCGGCCCTCGTGAGTCGGTGTTCCCCTCGGATCGTACCCGCATCCAGCAATCCCCGGATAGGGGATGAAGGGGAGTGTAGTCTGGCATCGAATCTAAGGCCTCAAGGGAGCCACGGCCGCCAGGCGGTGGGAAGGTGACACCGATTGCGCGGCGCAGGCAAAGTGAACGGCGTATTCAGGTGCCTGGTTGGGAAGCACCCCAGGCCGGAGTGAGGGACGCTCGCGGAAAGGCAGGCAGGCTATGAGAAAGCGCGGCTTCACACTCATTGAATTGCTCGTCGTCATCGCGATTATCGCCATATTGGCGGCGATCCTGTTCCCGGTCTTCGCGCGGGCGAGGGAGAACGCTCGCAAGTCCACCTGCCAGTCCAACATGAAGCAGATTGGATTGGCGACGATGCAGTACGCGCAGGATTACGACGAGTCCTACCACTTCGCCTATACTATCAATCCCACGGTGCGCTTCCCTGACCTGCTGCAGCCGTATCTGAAGAACAAGGACGTCTTTGTCTGCCCCAGCGACCCGGACGTGTGGGTGCCGATGACAGGACTGCGGCTGAGTTACATCTGCAACTACAGTCTCCATCCGCCCGGAGATTCCACCACGCCGACACCGATTCGCATGGCGCAGGTAGAACGCCCTTCCGAGACGATCTCCCTGGCCGAGAACGCGGATGGGGCCACTTCCAATCGCGAGCCGGATTGCCAGTACCACTGGGGGACCACCGGCAGCCAGGTCTCTTCGGGCTTCAACCTGTGGGCGCGCGTGGGCCTGATGCGGCATGTGGAAGGCGCCAACTACGTCTTCGCTGACGGGCATGTGAAGTGGATGAATCCGAATACGGCCAAGAATGAAAACGCCCACTGGAAGCGTTGAGCTGTGAGGCGCGGCGAGGCCCCCTCGTCTCCTCGCGCGGGAGGATCGAAGAGGGGGCATCCCGGGCCTGGCCTGCGTGTGTTGACCTCTCCCCGGGATCCCGCCGGCCTCTAGAAAGTCCTCGGACAGGGAATAAAGGGGGTTGCCACCCAGCGTCGAATTGGGTCTCAAGCGAGCTGCTGCCCTCAGTGGGCAGCGAGGGTCTCCTACGCGCCCGGAGGGCGCGGTGTGTGGGCGTGCTCGCCAGCGGCTGCTAGCCCTGGGCGCCCAAGATCACGGAGAGGGAGTCTATGAGAAAGCGCGGCTTTACACTCATTGAATTGCTTGTCGTCATAGCGATCATTGCCATATTGGCGGCGATCCTGTTCCCGGTGTTTGCGCGGGCAAGGGAGAACGCGCGGAAGTCAAACTGCCAGTCCAACCTGAAGCAGATCGGGTTGGCGACGATGCAGTACGCGCAGGACTACGATGAGACCTACCATCTCGCATGGACCTTGAACCCGACGACGCGCTATCCCCGGCTGCTGCAGCCGTATATGAAGAACCTGGATGTCTTTGTCTGCCCCAGCGACCCGGACGTGTGGGTGCCGGAGACGGGGCTGCGGATGAGTTACATCTGCAACTACAACCTCCATCCGTCTGGGGACGCGAACAAGAGTGTTAGCATGGCGGCGGTGAATCGCCCCTCCGAGACGATCTCCCTGGCCGAAAACGCGGATGGGGCGACCGCGAATCGCGCGCCGGATTGCGAGTATAACTGGGGGTGCAGCGGCGGCGCCGTCTCCTCGGGTTACAACCGGTGGGCGCGCGTGGGCCGGACGCGGCATTCGGAGGGCGCCAACTACATCTTCGCGGATGGGCATGTGAAGTGGCTGAAGCCGGACACGGCTGCCAATGAAGCCCTCCACTGGCAGCTCTGAGCACTCTGAGCGTTCTGACGTCTTCTCCCTCCGGGAACCCCGCGCCT
>DUUU01000174.1 GCA_012841485.1 Armatimonadota bacterium | reverse complement strand
CTCGCCCAGGCGAGATGCCTGCACCCCGTAAGATGCAAAACTCCCACAGGCAGCGCGAGGGGCAGAAGCCCGCGCGCCTGCGCCGTGGGATGGCTCACTTCTTCTCGCCGAACTCGGCCGCGCCGAACCAGGCGCTCCCCTTCCCTGTGAGGCGGAAGAAGAGCACCGCCTTCGCCGCGTTATCCGGCGCGCGGCACGAGACGGTGAGCCGCGTCCACTCCTTCTTCCCTTCCAGCTCGGCCGTGACGCCATCCCACTCGGCGGACAGGCCCGGAATGGGCGCCCACCGGTTCTCTTTCGTGAAGAAGTGGAGGCGGATCTCCGCCACCCCGTCAGGAGCCAGATCGCCTTTCACCAGCCCGGTGAAGACGTATTCCTTTCCGGGCGTGATCGGAATCTCGGTGCCCGTGCGGTAGTTGGACCAGTAGGCCTTCGCCTCAGTATCGCGCCCGGTCAGCTTGAGGGAGTATGGCAGGCCCTCGGGCGCTACCAGGTAGTCCTGGAGGGTTTCACCGCCCTCTAGCGCCACCGCCTGCCACTCGCACCACTGCTCCAGGCGCGGGTTGGGCACGCCGAACCGCGAGTTGACCTCCACGCGCTCCGAGGCGACATCTCTCCCCTTCACCACGAGACGGAGCAGATAGCGGCCGTCGGGCACCACCTTTCCCCCAGCATCCTTCCCGTCCCAGGTGATCTCGACGTGGTCGCCTTGCCCGGCAATCTCGCGGACGACCTGGCCGGACGCGCTCGCCACGGCGACCTTCCACGGCGCCTCGCTCCGCAGCTCCGCCCGCAGGGAGGCCGTGTCATACTTCCCGTCGCCATTCGGCGAGAAGACGGCCGGCGCCACCTCCACGCCTAGCGTGCCGAGAGTGAACTCGCCCACGCGGGAGTAAGCGCTCGCCTTGCCGGTGAGGGCATCCACGGCGCGCACCCGCCAGTAGATGCGCGCGGTCTCGTCCAGAGCCTCAGAGACCACCCATGACGTGCCCGGCACGCCCTCGATCCGGCGCGTGCTCGCCGCCGGGAAGTCCTTCTCCCGCGAGAGTTCGATCGTGTAGGTGCAGCGCGCGCTCCCCTCGTGCTCCCAGCGCAACAGCGGGCGGTAATCGGTCACGATCTCGCCGGAAGGCTCCAGCAGGCGCGGCGTGGTGGGCACCGCCCCCGTGTTTTGCCGGCACGCGTAGATCACCTGTACGGTGTACGCGGGCACCGTCGTCTCCAGCGCGGGCCGCAGCGAGACCGGCTTGCGCGTCCAATAGTCGATCCCGGCGACGCCCGGCGCCAGGCCGGCCATCGTGATCCGGAAGGGCTGTGGCTTTGCCGTGTGGTTGAAGAGGAAGAGGAGGCGCTCGTCGCCGAGGGCATAGACGGCGACGTTGGCGGCATCGCCCGCGTCCACCGCCGCAAGCGAATCATCGCGCTTCCCCTGGAGGAAGAACGCCTCGAAATCGGCGGCCACCGCGGCCGCGCGCGCGATCGCCCGGGTGAACCGGCCATCCAGGAACCAGTCGTAGTAGACCATGAACCCGCCGGCGGAATCGGTCAGCCTCCGGAAGAGATGCGGCTCGGCCTCATCCTGGTTATAGGGAGTGCCATCGCCAAACCACGCCAGCTCGCCTCCCACAAGGGGCCGGTCCGCCAGCGCGCGTCGCGTCTCCTGAATCAGAGACACAGGCCGGCCATAGCCGCACCACCCCTGGTCGATGTGCGGGCGCATGTACTCCCAGTTGACGCCGTACGTCTGGCGCGTGTTCGGCCCCTGGTAGCCGCTGTAGACAAAGAAGAGGCACTCCGGGTTGGCCTGCTTGATCCCCTCCTGCAACAGGCCGGCGATCTCAGCGTTCTGGCGGCAGCGGAAATCGACCCAGAGCTCGCGGTAGTCGCGCGCCACGATCTCAGGCGTCAGTGGCGCCGCCTCCGGGATCTTGGCAAAGCGCCGGAACGCCGCCAGGTTGGCGGCATCGAAACCGATTGACTGCGGGAGCAGCACGGGCACTTCGTAGTCCCAGCTCAGCACGGGGTACTGCTTTGCCAGCTTGCCGGCGAGCTCTCGCACGAGCGGCCGGAGAGGGCAGTCCGGCTCCAGCAGGTGCGCCGGCGAGACCACGCGGTCCAGCACCTTCCCGTTCAGGCACACGGTGCGGTACTGGGGATGCGCCGCCAGGTATTCGGCGATCCCAGGCAGGCTGGCGCTGATGTCGTTGAGGTTGCCCGGCAGCATGTAGCCGCTCTTGATCGGATGGCCTTTGCCCACCTCACGCAGGATCCCGGTGTGCATCGAGAAGTTGAACCCCGCGCGCAGCCACGACTCGGCAATCGTGCGCTGCTCGAGCTCGCTCAGCCGGTAGAAGAACGGAACCTGAAAGGCCATGCCGCACGGCCAGTTGCACACCACTAGGTTGGACGGCGAGCGTCTCGGCAGCGGCGGGAGAAGCGTGATAGGCACCTCGCCGGCAACCGAGCTCTGGCCATTCACCCGGATATCGAAGCCGAGGGGGTAGGTCGCCACTTCCTCGGGCCGCGATCCGGTGAGATCCGCGCAGAAGAGGAGCGGATTGAGGACGAACTCGCGCTGCGCCGCCGCTTCGGGGAAAGTCACGTGCGCGGCGCCGAGCTCCAGGGTGTAGCGCCGGTATGGCTTCCCATCGCGCTCGATTCGGGCCTCGGTCACGCGCAAGGGCGCGGGCGCCCGGCGTGCGCCCGCGAGCGGGTTCACCAGGCGCAGAAACCGGGGCACTTCCAGGATCGCCTGCGCCTCGCGAAACGCCTCCGGACTGACGCTCGGGGTGACCACCAGCGGGAGGGCAAGCCACTCTCCCTGGACCACGTGGAACTCCGTGATCGGCCGCGTGTGGTTGGCTCCCAGTACCGTCACCCGAGCCATGAAGACCGTGTCGAACCGGAGGGGGAACCCGGCAGAGGTGTAGAGCACGCGCCCGGCCTCCGCCACCTCGTAGCGGAGCACGCCCCCGCCGCCCGGCGACACGTACTCCACCTTCACCCTCTCGGTGGCGCCCGGACCCAGGCGAACGACCTGCCGCCCGGCCTCCACCGGCCTCCCGGTGCCGTCAATGAAGGCGTTCACCGTCACGGCGACCGGCTGCGCCGAGGGGTTCGTCAGGCTCAGGCGGAGCTCATTCGTTCCCTTGCCGCGCCGGCCCAGATCGATCACGTCCACGGTCACCGGCGAGGGGCCAAAGGAGGCGATCCCGAAGCGCGCCGGCGTGTGGAAGGCGCCGCCCGTGGGTGACCAGCAGGAGTTCTCCTTGTTGGCCTGCTCCGCGCGGCAGATGTTGATCCGCCAGGCCTCTCCCGCCTGGGGGGCCCGCGCGCCCATCGCCTGCCAGGGGATCGCCACTTCCAGGCTCCAGGCGCGCTCGCCTACCTGCCCCTTTGCTACCGCTCCCGAGTTCCAGCCCGGGTCAACAGCCGAATCGGACCGGCAGCGCGCGTCGTACACGGTGCCCAGGCTGTTAATCGCGAGGTGGTAATATGCCTCGCCGCCGGGCGGCATCAGAAAAAGCTCGACCGCGTCATCCTTGTACACAGCCGAGTCGTGCTCCGTGTACTGCGCTTTGAACGCTTCCCGCTTCTGCAGCACGGGGTCCAGGATGCTCTCCGCGCACTCTAGAAAGAGGTAAAGGTGACGGTCATCATACGTCGCGCGCACGGCTGTCTGCTGCGAGGCAAGCTCGAGGCCGCTCGCCAGCACGAAAGGGCTGAATTGCGGGCTCTCCTTCCAGCAGGCGTCATCGGCTCGGCCATCGAGAACGGGGGGAGTGGCCGTGCGATTCACCGCCGTGAAGGGCACGCTGGCGCCCATCGCTTCGCCCTCCGGAAGCAGGCGCAGCTCCAGATCATCGAAGTAGACCGTGCCGATGAACTTCGTCTCGCCCTTCCTCCACACCAGGCACCAATGGGTGAGGTCCCTCAGCTTCTTCTCCGGGTCGGTGGAGAAGACCAGGCGGTAGGTCTTCCATCGCTTCAGGTTCGAGCGGATCTGCTCGTCGGAGAGGAGAAAGCTGAAAGTCTTTTGGGTGCCGTCGGTGTAGGTGGCGGTGATGTAGGCCCCGTAGATCGCGCCCTGGGTGTAGGAATCGATATAGATGCTGTTGTAGGCGACGAACTTCCCGTGCGCGGGGAGGTCGGTGGTCACATGGGTATTCAATCCCCCAAAGCCCTTCTCGTCGTCCTTGCCCGTACCGGCAATGCGCACGCTCCATGGACCGTTGATCTCCGGAGCGTAACTCCGGTCGCGCGTCCGGGTGTAGCCACACTGGTAAGAGGCCCAGCCCGCGGCCCGGGTGGGGTCGTCCTTGGCTGCTTCTTCAAAGGAGGGGTTTGCGAGCAGGTTCACGTGTGGAGCAGCCGGCGCGGCGGCCACGAGCGCCGGCAGCCATAGAGCCGCGACAAGGAATGTTGCGCGGAGTATGAATCGAGCCATCAGGAGCAGCTCCTCTCTGAGCGGGTCGCTCTCAACAAGTCAGGGGAAGAGGGAGAGCGCCGGCAATGGGGCAGGCGCTTCGCGCCCTGCGAAGCGCCTG
>DUUU01000173.1 GCA_012841485.1 Armatimonadota bacterium | reverse complement strand
GAGGGCCCATCATGGGCCCTCGCCTGGCATTTGGTTGCCCGCCGTTGCCGGTGAACGAGGCTATGCGGCGCCGACAAAGCGCTTGAACTGATCGAGGAGGTCGGCCGGCGGATCGAAGGGCAGTTCGATGGCGCGCGCTTCGACTGTGCTCGCGTAACCCGCCAGGATCACCAGCCACTGGTCGAGGGAGGTGGCCAGGTTGTTCGGGTGAACGCGCGCCGGGTCGTCCAGCCAATCAAAGAGGGCGTTCGTGAGCCCCGCCTGCCCCACGACATCCTCCTCACGGTAGACATGCGTCTGGCTCTCCACCGTGCCGTCCGGGAGCGAGCGCTCCCAGGCATCCATGCGCCAATGGCGGAAACCGTGGGTGCCGTAGACGGCGATCCGCTTGTGCATATAGGAGGGGCCCTCCGTGAAGGCGGGTGCGCCCGAGCCTGCCATGAGCACCCCCCGCGCGCCATTCTCGAAGGTGATCAGATATTCGGCGGATTTCGCCGTGGGATGGGTGCCGTTGATGTCGTCGTAGCCGGAAGAGGCCCCGAAGACGCTCGTGGGCTTCGCATAGCCGTTGAAGGCGAACATCAGGTCGAGCACATGCACGCCCTGTCCGGCCATCGGGAGCCTCGCGGTGGCATCGAGGAAGCGCACCTGCCCGATCTTCCCTGCGGATACCTCTGCCAGAAACTCCAGGATGCGCGGGTGGTGGCGAAGCTGGTGATTCACCACGAAGCGAGTCTCGCTGCGCGCTTCTAGCTCTCTTAGCGCCTTGTAGTCGTCGGCCCCGATGCAGATCGGCTTCTCGACGATCACTCCTGGCACGCCCGCCTCGGCAAGACGGGTCATCAGTCCCACGCGCAGCGTCGGAGGGGTGACCAGGTGGACGACATCCGGCTTCTCCTTGCGCAGCATCTCATCGAGATCGGTGTAGCGCGTGGCAACGGAGAAGGTATCGCCGAAGTCGTTGAGCCGGGATTCGTTCAGATCGCACAGGGCGACGATCTCGCCCCGGGTGATCTGCTGGTAGGCCCGGGCATGGCCGTGGGCACGGGGCCCGCATCCGAGAAACGCACAGCGGTAGGTCATCACTTCACCTTGCCTTTCGGCACGTTGGCGTTGGTGGCGATAAAATCGCGGACCCACTCGGCCTGCTGCCGGTGGCCGTCGATCAGTACGGTGCCAAGGATGGAGTAGCTGTCGATCGCTCCCTTGCGGAAGAGATCGAGCATCGTCTCCCATTGGACCCGAAGCAGCTCCATCGGCACCGGAGAGAGCGTCGGGTAGTTTCGAAGGTACGAGCCGACGTTGATCGGCTTGCCGGGGAAGATAGTGCGACAACGGGCGACATACTCCTCCAGGCGTGATAGGTTCTGCGCTTCCCAAACCCAGAGGCTGACCACATCAATGAAGGGGAGGTAGGGCGCCCATGTCTCAGCATCGAGCTCATGGCTGTAGACTACGGCCCATAGGTTGAGCTTGGGGTTCCTGCTCTTGAGTGCCTTATAGATGGGAGCGTAATCCGAGGGCTCGTAGCCTTCGCGCCGGATCAGCCCGAGCATATCATCATGCACGGCGCCGGCGATGTTGGCATAGCGCGCGGAGAGTTGGCTGATGGTCTCGGCCTCGGCGCGCACCGCCTCGGGATCGGCATCCACCCAGTGGGTGATTCCCCCATCCTCCGAGTCGCGATACTTCCACTTGGCGATGTCACAGATGACGGCTTTCAGGCCGCGCAGCTTCTCCATCCCCAGGTCATCGTTGGGGTGGAACATGTACCATGCGCGCGATACTCCGAAGTAGCGGGCGCCTTCGCCCACTCCGAAGACCGAGGGAAAGACGCCGGGGTCGAGGCCTTGGCCCTCCCATACCCAGCCGGCATCCCGAAAGTTCATAGGTCTCCTCCTGTATATCGACGGGCCTCGCTGCCGCGCACCGCACTGCCATTCCCCATCGCCGGCGTGTCATCGAGGGCTTATTGATGCCCGTAGTTGGGCTGCTTCCGTTGGGCAGGGTGGCCGGTTCAGCCAGCGCCCGCCCATCCGGTAGAGTTCGGCGGAGACGCGCGGCCTCCTTGCGGATGGAGCGCGGACGGAGGGTGATCTGCCAGGAAAGCTCCGTGCTCGCGGGGAAATAACCCTTTGGGATGAGTGTAGCCATGTGCAATGGATCGCCTGGCCGCGGGAATAGCGCACCCACGCACCCTCGGCGGGGGCTTCCTCGCCGGGTAGGTTCCGGCCAACGCTTCCGCGTTGATGCCTCGGAGCGCGAGTCCGGCATCCCAGGGATCTGCCGCGATACCAGCGGACGGCTCTTGGGCCTCGCGATCTGGACAGAGAAACCGACTGGCAGGTTCACCCTGGAAGTTGAGCAGTGGGGTCCGTTAGGGAAGGAAAAAGTGGTCGGGGCGAGAGGATTTGAACCTCCGACCTCACGGTCCCGAACCGTGCGCTCTGACCAAACTGAGCTACGCCCCGTCCAACAACGCAGATTATAGCACAGACAGGCGTTTTGTGCAAGAGGGAGTTTATGGGTCTTTTTGCGATAGCGGATCTTCACCTCTCCAGGAGCGGCGAGAAACCGATGGATATCTTCGGGGCGCACTGGACAAAGCACGACCAGAAGATCAAAGAGCGGTGGATGGAGGTTGTCGCCCCGGAGGATACGGTGCTGGTGGTGGGCGATATCTCCTGGGGGCTGCGCTTCGAGGAGGCGCTGCCTGATCTGGAGTGGCTGGCAGCCCTGCCGGGGACGAAGGTGATGGTGCGGGGCAACCATGACTACTGGTGGTCCTCGAAGAAGTCAGCGGCGAGGCTCAAGGCGAGCCTGCCGGCTTCGCTGGTGCCGCTGCACAAGACGTCTTACGTGGTGGAGGTAGAGGGGATCCGCGTGGGGGTCGCGGGTACGCGAGGCTGGGTGGTGCCCCCCGCCACGCCGCACGATGCCGAGATCATCGTCAGCGAAGAGCAACGATTGCGGGCCTCCCTCGCGTCGCTGCCCAAGGAGGTAGACCGCAAGATCGGGATGATCCATATCCCGCCCTTCACCGCGGAGTTGCGCGATACCAGCTTCGTGGAGATCTTCCGTGAAGCAGGCGTGACGGAGGTGGTCTATGGCCATGTCCACCGGGGGAAGGGACGCTCGTTCGAGGGGAGTCGGGGGGGGATCACCTATCGCAATGTGGCGGTGGACCAGATCGATTTTCGTCCGTATCGGCTTCTGTAGCGCCTTCTGGCGAGATACGCTTGCTCATTTCGACGCGCGTGCCATGAGGCGTGCTAGAAATGGTGACGCTATCCATCAGCTGGCGGATCAGGTGGACGCCGCGCCCGTGCTCCTTTTCCCAGGAGGGCATCTCCGGCTCGAGCCCCGCCCAGTCGAAGCCTTCGCCGTGATCCTCCACGGTGATGTGGACGTACTTGGGATGCGCCCGCACAGTGACGCGGCAGTATGGCGGGCAACCGCGCCGCCCGTGGGTGAGGGCGTTGGCGACAGCCTCCGAAAGAGCAATCAGGCATTCACGGATAGCTATCTCCGACAGACCAAGCGCGGGGCTTACCAGGGCCTTTGCGCGGTGTAGTTCCTCGATAGACTCCAGATACACCTTGCCTACCACCACGGTTGCTCTCTACCCCCCTGCTGAGGCACCAACCCCTGGCACGGCCCATGGCACCTACCTGCATTCGATAGCGCCGGTAGTCTGCCGAGTGCTCCCAAGACTATTATATCATTCGTGCAAGGAAGCATCAAGCTTGAGTCGCGCTTGCACATCCGCGCTCGTTGTGGTCCCGCGGGCACAGATCTCCTCGCCCAGGGATGTCTACGCTCCAGCGCCACACTGCGCTGGCACGGGCCGGGAAGGGGGATGGCAAGGAAGCGCGCGCTGGGAGGGGGAGTCCCAAGGGCCTATCCGGGTAGCAGCGCGGAACTTCAGCGCCGCGCGCGCGATGGACCTACCTTCATCCGTGGCCTCGCCCCCGGCGGGGCCGAGGGAGATGAGCGGTTCTCTAGGGAACCGGAAGACCGAGTGCCTGGTGCCACTCGGTGAGCTTGGCGATGCGCGCCTCAGGATCGCCTGGGAGCTGCAACGGGCGCCCGCGTGCGTCGATGATCAGCCCGACCACGCCGCCTTCGACCGTGGCGCGGTGCGGACGGCCCTTGCCGGCGCCGACGTCGAGGCCACGCGCCGGGAGGATCTCCACCTCCGCCTGCTCCCCCACGCCAAGCGGCAGAACCATGATGCTTCCAAACGGCACGCCTACCTCGGAGCCGTTCAGGCGGATGGTGACGGCGGTCTCGCCGGCGCGCATCGATCCCACGGGCGCGATGGTGTGCCCGAGCTTGATCAGGCAGTCGCGCTCGAAGACCTGCATCGCGGCTTCCGGAAGGACGGTGGAGAGGACGCCCAGTTGCGGCATCATGAAGATGGAGTCTACCGCCAGAAGCGTCACGCCCTCCGGTTGATAGGCATCCAGCATCATGAGCGCGGACTCGGCCCGACGGGGCGCATGCGAAAGCACGCCGCCGCTGCCGACGATCAGGCCTAGCTCCATGAGATCGACGAGCGTTTCGCCGGTGCCGGACTGCGACAGCGCCTCCCCGATGGTGCGCACTTGCTGGACGCCCTTGAGGCCGCGCGCGAGCGATTTGTGATGCTCGAAAGCGAGACGGAGCGCCTCACGCGCGACGGCTTGCTCGATGCGCAGATCGGCGAGCGTGTGGGGAATCGTCGTGGGCCGGATCATCTTGTTGCGCAGGCGATTGCGCAGGTCGGCATCTTCCAGCGGGAAGGGTACCCAACGCGCGATGTTGGCGGTGCCCGCCTCCAGGAGCACGTTGCAGATCGAGTAGCTCATCCCCAGGTTGGCCGAAACGGTGCGGTTGAAGGTTCCATCGAAGACACTGAAGACATCCGTCGTCGCGCCGCCGATATCGACCGCGAGCACCGAGAGGCCGAGGCTATCGGCGATGGTCTGAACCATTTGTCCGAAGGCGTTGGGCGTGGACATGATCCCGGTGGAAGTCCACGAGGAGAGCTTAGAGTAGCCGGGTGCCTGCTGCATCACGTGCTGCAGGAAGAGTTCGTGGATTGCCTCTCGGGCAGGCCCCAGGTTCTCGCGCTCCATCGTTGGCCGGAGGTTATCGACGATGCGGAGATCGCACTTTCCGTCCACCGTTCGCGCCACCGCCTCGCGTGCTGCCTTGTTCCCGGCAAAGATCACCGGAATCTGCAGCCCGATCCCCAGGCGCGGCCGCGGGTCCGCGGCGACGAGAAGTTCGGCAAGCTCCACCAGATGCGTCACGGTGCCGCCGTCCGTGCCGCCGGAGAGGAGGATCATATCCGGGCGGAGGTTGCGGATGCGCTCGACCCGCTGATACTCCCTGCGGCCATCATCAACGGCGATCACGTCCATGATAATGGCGCCAGCGCCCAGTGCGGCGCGCTGCGCGCTCTCGCCCGACATCGAGCGAACCACTCCCGCGACCATCATCTGCAGGCCGCCACCAGCGCTCGACGTGGAGAGGTAGAGGTCCGTGCCCGTTGTGCTATCGCGGGCAGGAACGATGAGGCGGCCCGCCTCCAGGAGACGTTTCCCCGTGAGGTCTTCCACCTCGGCGGCCGCGTTGCGCACGCCAACAGTGACGTCGTCGAAGGGCGCCTCCACCGTCGTCGGTGCCTCGCCCCGCGCCACCAGCCGGTACTCATCGCCATGCTTCTCAATGAGGATCGCCTTGGTGGTCGTGCTGCCGCAGTCGGTTGCCAGGATCGATTGTACCGCCTTTTCGTTCGTTGACATGGCGGTTTCATTATATCATAGCCCCAAGAGCGCGACAATAGTGTTGGCCGGCCGGCAGGCAAGGTTCAATGGGCGCCGGCGTAGAACAAGAGGATAGCACAGCACCAGCCGCCGCGGCCGGCCCGCGGGATGTCGCTATGCGGTGCGAGGCCCAATGACCAGAGCATCGGAGGAAGCACGTGATCATTGCGGATATGAAACAGATTGCTGGACGGACGTTTCCAGCCAGAAGACGGACACAAAACCTTGTCGGGGGAGCTTCGCCGATCCAGGCGACCAACTTCTCCATCGGCTACGTGACCCTGGAGCCGAAGGGTGGCCAGGTGCCCTGGCACAATCAGGAGCAGGAGGAGGTCTACTTCCTTGTGGATGGTAGGGCGGAGATGTGCCTGGGCGAGGAGCGGCGCGTGCTCGAAGCCGGGCAGGCGGTCTATATCCCGTCTGGGGTCTTCCACCAGCTCACCAACATCGGCGATGAGCCGGCGCACATGATCTACTGCTATGGGCCCGCGGGCGACGTGGCGCACTGGCGTCAAGAACTGGATGGAACCCTGCCGAAGGCCGGCGTAGAGGCACCGCCACTCCCGGAGGGTGCGCAGCCACAGTGCACCAACTGAGAGGCGTGAGAGGGGCCGATGCATGGCAGATTGCGCCGCCCCCTCTCACATCCCACACCACGGAGGTAATCAGCGTTGAGCGAGATCAAGACACACAAGGTCGGAATCGTCATGAACGGCGTGACGGGGCGCATGGGCACGAACCAGCACCTGATGCGCTCTATCGTGGCTATCATCCGGCAGGGCGGGGTGAAGATCAGCGACGAGGAGGTCATCCTGCCCGATCCGATCCTCGTCGGGCGCAACCCGGCCAAGCTGGAGGCGCTCTCGAACACCTCCGGGGTCGAGAAGTGGACCACGGACCTGGAGAGCGCCCTGGCCGACCCTCACAACATCATCTATTTTGACTCGCAGACTACCGACCGCCGTGCCAATGCGGTGAAGAGAGCAATCGCGGCGGGCAAGCACATCTACTGCGAGAAGCCGACAGCGCTCACCACGGAGGAAGCCTACGAGCTCTATACGCTGGCGAAGGCCGCGGGCGTCAAGCACGGCGTGGTGCAAGACAAGCTGTGGCTGCCCGGGTTGCAGAAGCTGAAGATGCTGATCGACACCGGCTTCTTCGGGCGCATCCTCTCGGTGCGTGGCGAGTTTGGCTACTGGGTTTTCGAGGGCGACTCGGTACCGGCGCAGCGGCCCTCCTGGAACTACCGGCGTGAGGAAGGCGGCGGCATCATCATCGATATGCTCTGCCACTGGCGCTATGTGCTCGATAACCTGTTCGGCGAGGTGAAGAGCGTCTCGTGCCTGGGCGCCACCCATGTGGATACGCGCTGGGATGAGAAGGGGCAACCCTATAAGTGTACCGCCGAGGATGCCGCGTATGCTACCTTCGAGCTCGAGGGAGGGATCATCGCGCACTTCAACTCGTCATGGACCGTGCGCGTCCGACGCGATGATCTGCTGACGATCCAGGTGGATGGCACCAAGGGATCGGCCGTGGCCGGCCTGCGCGAGTGCGTGGTGCAGCACGCCTCGGTGACGCCCCGCCCGATCTGGAACCCGGATATCGACAGCCCGATCAACTACTATGATGCCTGGCTCCCGGTGCCGGCGTTCAAACCGTTCGATAACGCCTTCAAGATTCAGTGGGAGCTCTTCCTGCGCCATGTCGTCAAGGACGAACCGTTCCGCTGGAACCTGTTGGAGGGCGCGAAGGGCGTGCAGCTTGCCGAGAAGGGGATGGAGTCCTGGCAGAAGCGCGCCTGGGTGGAGCTGCCTGCGCTGAAGCCGTAGGAAGCTCTTCCATCGCTATGCGATAGAGAGCCGTGGGGGAGGCCGGGGCCGCGGGGCCCGGGCCTTCCCCTTATTTCTTGGGAGTGGTGGGCACCTCTCCCGACGGCGGGTCGGCCATGCAGAGGCCGAAGAAGCCGGTCAGGAGGAAGAGGGTGGCTACCATCCGCCAGTTAAGCCACTCCAGGCCCATGCGCGCGCCGGCCCCGGCGCCGATGATGGCTCCCAGGCAGGCGCCGTCCGCTGCGCCCCACCTGGAGCGGTGAGGGATGGCGCCGCCCAGGGCGCCCGCGACCGCGCCGATCAGGGCGCAGGCGCTGGCGCCGAGCAGGATGCGCAGTAGCCCCCCGTAGAAGGTACTGTACACGACCATCGCCACCACCAGGCCCGCGGGAAGCGCGAGCCGCTTTGCCCATAGCCTCCACCTCATGTCGACCGCCTAACGAGGGCCAGAGAGTTCCTCCTCAATGCCACGCGCGGGCAGGGCGGGCTCTTCGCCATAGATCATGTCCGATAGGCTTCCGCCCGGTCGCACCATCGGGAGCACCTCCTCGGCGGCGTCCGTCTCCACCTCCAGGACGAAGGGACCCGGATGCACTAGCGCGCGATCCAGGGCCTTGGCCAGATCCTCCGGATCGGTCACTCGCGCCGCCTCGATGCCCAGACCGCGGGCAATCAGCGTGAAGTCGATGTGAGGCGGCTGGTGTATCGCCGTGAAGTTGCTCTCGAAATAGAGGCGCTGGAACTGGCGCACCATGCCCAGGTTGCGGTTGTTGAGCACGATGGCCTTCACCGGGAGCGCGTGCTCGGCGATGGTTGCCAGCTCCTGCATATTCATCAGGAAGCTGCCATCGCCACACACCGCTACGACCATTTCATCCGGACGGGCGAACGCGGCGCCCATGGCGGCGGGAAGGCCATAGCCCATCGTGCCCAGGCCGCCGCTGGTGAGGAGGTTGCGCGGCGAGTCGAATGGGATGTGCCGCGCCACGAACATCTGGTGCAAGCCGACATCGGTTGCCACCACGGCCCGGCCTGCGACGCGCCGGCAGATCGCTTCAACGGTGGCTTGCTGGGTGAGGATGCCCTCCCGGGCGGGGGGATACGGGTGGTCCCTTCGATAGCCATCCACCGTCTCGATCCAGGCGCCGTGCTCGCATGGCTTGAGGGCATCGAGAAGCTGGCGAAGGACGCGGCGCGCGTCACCCACGATGGGGATATCCACGCGCACGTTCTTGCCAATCTCGGCGGGGTCGATATCGACATGGATGATGCGAGCATTCGGGGCGAAGCGCGCGGCGTTTCCGGTGGCGCGGTCATCGAAGCGCGCGCCGACTGCCAGGATCAGATCCGAATGCTGCACCGCCTTGTTCGCGGCGTGGTTGCCATACATCCCGAGCATCCCGGTGAAGAGCGGGTGGGTGCCGGGGAAGCCTCCCAGGCCAAGGAGTGTGCACACGACGGGGAGATCCGCGCGCTCCGCGAGCGTTCGAGCTTCTTCGCTCGCTCCGGAAGCGACGACGCCGCCCCCGATATAGAGCAGCGGGCGCTCTGCCTGTGCCAGCGCCTCGGCGGCCCGGCGGATCTGCATCGGATGGCCGTCGAGGGTCGGCCGGTAACCAACGCGATCCACGGTCGCAGAGCCCCGGTATTCGCCGCGTGCCTTCAGCACGCAGGAGGGGATGTCGAGAAGCACGGCGCCCGGGCGCCCGGTGCTGGCCACGTGGAATGCCTCGGCCACGGCCCCCTCGATGCGGTCGACGCTGGAGACGAGGCCGTTGTGCTTGGTGATAGAGCGCGTGATGCCGGTCATATCGGCTTCCTGGAAGGCATCCGTGCCGATGGCATCCATTTCGACCTGGCAGGTGATCGCCACCAGAGGGATCGAGTCCATCTGCGCGGTCGCGATGCCGGTGACCAGGTTGGTGGCGCCTGGGCCGGATGTCGAGAGGCAGACGCCGACTCGCCCGCTGGCGCGGGCATAGCCATCCGCAGCATGCGCCGCGCCCTGCTCGTGCTTCACGAGAATGTGGCGGAGCGCGCTGCGCGAGAGCGCGTCGTGAAGATGAAGCGTTTTGGCGCCAGGTATCCCGAAGAGAACCTCCACGCCTTGTGCCTGCAGCGCGCGCACCAGAATTTCCGCACCTGTCAGTTTCATGCAAACCTCCCTGGTAGAAGCAGCCGGGGCTCACCGGGCCCGTGACCATCTACCGGGAACCCACCGGAGAATCAGAAAGGCCACGGGTCTGCTTCCCGTGGCCCTTGGCATTCCGCAATCGCGTGGAGAGCCTACGCTCCGCCGCCGGCCACGGGGATGGCTACAGCGACAACTACAGCCACCAGGACACCCGTGACTGGGGGGAGCAAGCACACGCCAAACTGCGCCGCTGACGGCGAGTTCGCTGAAATCAGATCACTATGACGCGTGTCCATTCTCTCTCCTGGCCTCATTATAGCCCATGTCACTATGCCTGTCAACAATAGGTCTGGGATTCCGAGACAGGGCTGATCCAGGCGGCTGCCCACGCTTTCCTGGCGGATTTGGAACGCCCAGTTCAGGATCGGACCCGCTCTCCCGCAGCCCTCCTACCCCCCCAGCATCGATACCATAGATGAAGGGGACGGACGCGGGTGGGGTGTGCGCACCTATCGGGGATGAGACGAGTACCACGTGGTTCTTTCGGAGGAGCCCGAAGGGAGCCCACATCCGAGCCCTCGGCCTGCTGACCCCGGGCGTTGTAGCCGGCCCTCTCCCTTCCTGGCTATTGACACGTAGCGACTCGCACTGGTAAGATCACTTTACCCCAACCTGGGCAGAGTTGCATCCCCCTTACCACGAGCGCCTCTTGGCATGCACGAGGGCTTGTCGCAGCCTCTCGCGGTGAGGGAAAAGCGCCGTTCTGCCGGCCCGCGGGCGAGCGCCCACCGTGCCCGGCCCTGACCTGTGTGTTGCACCCGGAGCACTCGCATATGGATGTCACTGAAATCCCTTTGCATTCGGGATGGGAGTTTGCCTTCGCGGCCCACAGCGCGATTGCCGGCCCGGCGGATGTCGCTCACCTGACTTTTCGCCCGGCTACCGTGCCGGGCACCAACCTGACCGACCTCCAGGCGGCCGGCCTGGTAGAGGAGAGCACCTCGGCAACCTACGAGGATTCCTTCGCGCCATACAAGAGCATGGATTTCGTCTACCGAACGGAGTTCGAGGGGGGAGCCACCGCTGCCAGGCGCCACGTTTTCCTCTGCTTCGATGGCCTGGACACCGTCTGCGAGATCTACCTCAATGGCGAGAGGTTGGCGGAGACGGAGAACTGCCACATCGGCTACCGCTTCGATGTCACCGGGAAGCTGCGGGCCGGCACCAACTCCCTGGTGCTCCTCTTTCGCTCCCCCGTGATCGAGGCAGAGAAGCGCCAGCGCCGTTTCGGCAAAAAGTTCCCGGCGCACCTGGACTCCAACTTCATGTTCCTGCGCAAGCCGGCGTATTCGTTTTTCTGGGACTGGGGTCCGGAGCTGCCGGTGAGTGGCATCTTCCGCCCGGTCTACCTGAGAGCGTTCGATCGCGCCGAGATTGCCGATTTTCACATGCGCTACCAGTTGAGCGGCCGGAGCGTCGCGGGCACGGTAACGGTGGAGGCGCCGGGCGGTGAGGGCGCCTTCGCTCAGGTGAGTCTCGCCGGCGCGCGCTTTAGCGCCCCCGTGGTGGATGGCCGTGCGCGGATTCCCTTCGCGCTCGACGAGGTCACCCTCTGGTATGCGAATGGGGAGGGGGAGCCGTTCCTCTACGACATGAGGATCACGCTGGAGGGCAATGGCCTTCTGGATGAGCGTCGCCACCGGATCGGCTTCCGAACCATCGAGGTGGTGCGCGATAAGCGCCGGGATGGTCGAGGCACGCGCTTTGTCTTCAAGGTGAATGGCAAGGAGATCTTCTGTCGGGGTTACAACTGGATCCCGGTGGACAACTCGGTGCCACGCGGCAATCCCCAGCTCTACGAGGGGAACCTGGATCTGGCTCGCGCGGGCAACGTCAACATGCTGCGGATCTGGGGGGGAGGCTACTACGAGGAAGATGCCTTCTACCGGATATGCGATGAGCGCGGCATCCTGGTGTGGCAGGACGGTGCTTTCGCCTGCTCGATGTACCCCGATACGGATCCGGAGTTCATCCGCTCCGTCGAAGCGGAGCTGACCTACAACATCAAGCGTCTGCGCAACTTCACCTCGCTTGCGCTCTGGTGCGGCGAGAATGAATGCCATTGGGGCTATGATAGCTGGTGGGTTGGCCTGCGCCAGGAGTTTCCACGGTTCTTCGGAACCGAGATCTACGACCGGCTCTTCCCGTCGCTGGTGGCCGAACTGGACCCCGACCGCTTCTATTGGAACGGCTCGCCCTATTCCGAGGATCCGAACGTCTCGGCAAACGATCCCTTCCAGGGCAATTCCCACTTCTGGGACCTACATGGCCAGTGCCAGGATTTCTCCGGCTACCTGCACTCCGCGCCCAGTTTTGTCAGCGAGACCGGGATCCAATCGCTGCCCGACCTGCGCACGGCGCTGACGATTGGAGAAGAGGAGGACCGGCACCTTCAGTCCTTTGTCTTCGATACGCGCAACCACTTCGAAAGCCCGGCCAAGAATGACCGCCTCCTGAAGTTCACCGGGGCGCTCTTCCGGGTGACCGGCGAGTTCGAACCCGCGGTGATCCTCTCGAACCTGGCTCACGCGGAGTACCTGAAGTATGCCGTGGAGCATTGGCGCTCGCAGGTGCCCGACTGCGCCGGCGTGCTCATCTGGCAACTCAACGATTGCTGGCCCGCCATCTCGTGGTCCGCCGTCGACTACAACCTGATTCCCAAGGCGTGCTACTACTACCTGCGCCGGGCGTTCCAGCCGGACATCGTCGGCTGCACGCAGCAATACTCCATCGACTATAGCCCCGATGTGAACAGCCGCGGCCATCTCTTTGTGGCCTCGGAGCGCGATGGCTTCAAGGCAGGCGAGGTGGAGCTGCGTGTGGTCCGGGTGGATGGTGAGGTGCTGGAGACGCGGCGCTTCCCGGTTCGCCTGGAGGGGCGCGGCGCCGTCTCCCTGGGCGAGGTGGTGCTTCCGGAGTACCGGGCGCGGCGCTTCGACTGCGTGGCCGAGTTCACCCTTCGATGGGAAGACGGCGTCACCGCGCGCAATGTCTACACCTATTCGCGTCCCAAGCACATGCGCCTGGCTCGCCCGACCCTCGAGGTGATGCAGATCGGCGCCGACCGGCTGGCCATCCGCACCGATCGCTTCGCCAAAGGGGTCTACCTCTTCCACCCGGAGAGAGAGGTCGTCTTCTCCGACAACTACTTCGACTTGATGCCGGGCGAGGAGCGGGTCGTCCATATGACCCGCCCGGCCGCGGCGAGCGACATCCGGGTATACGCCTATCACCATGGGTGATCTCGCCCCATTGGCGATTCGCCGATGAGCCAGGCCGTCCCCGATAGGGTGATACCACGAATGAAGCGGACGGGCGCGTGTGGGGAAGGCACGAGTGGCGCGGGGCTGGAACAGGAGGGAGGGGTGCCTGCGTAGAAGAGACACTCCACTCACCCATGCGAAGGAGGAGCCATGATTCCGGATGTGTCCGGCGCGCGTGCTCTGGCACACGTGCGTGAGATCTGCGAGCGTTTTGGCTCGCGACCGGCGGGAAGCGAGAAAGAGCGAAAAGCGGCGGAGCATATCGCCGCCCGGTTCCGTGAGTTCGGCCTCTCCGAGGTCGTGATCGAGCCGTTTCCCTGTCTCACATGGGACTACTCGCGTGCGTCACTCACCGTGGCGGGAGCCGAAATCCCGTGCCTACCCGTGGCGCACTCCCCGGCCACCCCGGCGGGAGGAATCGAGGCGGAGCTGGTCTATCTGGAAAGAGCATCCGATATCGACCTGGCGCGCGTGCCGCTCGCGGGGAAGATCGGCCTGCTCTCGACGCTCTACGGCGACGACACCGAACGTCTGCGCCGATTGATGGACTCAGGTCTGGCGGCCGTCATCCTGGTGGACGACCGTCTTCCCTTCGATTGGACAGTCGCCGTGGGCGTTCCGGCGCAGTGGATACGCCTCCTATCGATCCCGATGGTCTCCATCCCCTACCGTCACGCCTGGGAGATCGTGCGCGATGGCGCGCAGCGCGCGCGCCTGGAGGCCGCCACTCGGGTGCGCGAAGCGGAGTCGCAGAACGTGGTGGGCGTTGTGCCCGGCAGCGATCCCACGGCGGGCGATATCCTCCTCACGTGCCACCACGACACCGTCATGAACGCTGTGGGCGCCGAGGACAACGGCAGCGGCGTGGCCTGCGTGCTGGAGCTGGCGCGCGCGTTCGCGGGGAGCCGGCCCCGGCGCACCCTCCGCTTCGTCGCATGCGGCTGCGAAGAGCAGCTCTCCGAGGGCTCGAAGGAATACGTGTTGCGCCATCGCGACGAGATGCCCGGCGCTCAGTTCGTCTTGAACACCGATAGCGTCGGCGGGTGGATGGGGCAGAACGAAGTGATGGTGGCGGGCGGCCCGCCGATGTACCGCTGGCTTGAGGGCGCGCAGCAGGCGACCGGCTTCAGCGCGAAGCTCATGGATCAGGTCTCCCCCTACAGCGACCACTTCCCCTTCACCGCCATGGGGGTTCCGGGAGTCTGGGTTCATCGGACCAACTGCGCGGGCGGGCGCTTCTTCCACCACAGCGCCCTCGATACGCCCGAGGTGCTCTCGCCGGGCGTCCTCGATGCCACGCTTCGCTTCCAGGCCCGATTGCTGGACGATCTTGCCCACGCTGAGGAGCTGCCCTTCCCGCGTGCCGTGCCGGATGCGCAGCGCGAGGTGATTGCCCGCTTCTGGCGTGACCTGTACGGCGTCGCCGACGAGCGCGGTGGAGCCGCTCCCGGCAGGTGAAGCCGCGAGCCATGCGGGCCCCCGCTGCCGGGGGCCCGTCGAGAGTGTGGAATGCGCCACGGAACCGGGTGTAGGCAGCGGTAGAAAATGCTGCAAACGGGTATAGGGCAGAGGAGGTCAAGCTGATGCCACGCAAACCCGGAGGCAGCATCACGGTTTCAGGGCGACTCTTCGTCCGGCAAGCACTGCTGGAATGGAGGCACCCGCTGCTGCGCTATCTCAGTCGCAGAGACGACGCCTACACATGGAGCCGGGCGGGTGAGGTGGAGATTCCTTCGATGGGGAACGCGGTGCGCCTGCACCTCCTCTCCCAGGTGTGGCAGGGAGTCCCCTGGAAGCATGAGCTCGCCCTCTACCCGCCAGCGAGGCCGCAGGATGGCTCTATCGCGCTGTTGCTGGTAACCGGCGCCCGCGGGGACCTGCCTACTCTCGCTCTGATGGCGCGCGCGGCCCGGCTGCTCCAGGTGCCTGCGGCTGTCCTCTTCGATGTGCCCAATCAGCCCCTCTTCGGGGGGAAATCCGAGGATGCCCTGATCGCGCACACCTTTCTGGAGTGCCTGCGCTCCGGTGACCGGAGCTGGCCGCTCCTCTACCCGATGGTCAAGGGCGTCGTGCGCGCCATGGATGCGATTCAGGAGTTTGCCGCGCGCGAGTGGCGCACAGAGATCGCCGGCTTCGTCGTCACGGGCGCCTCCAAACGCGGTTGGACCACGTGGCTTACAGGCGCGAGCGACCGCCGAGTCGTT
>DUUU01000172.1 GCA_012841485.1 Armatimonadota bacterium | reverse complement strand
GGTGGTCGAGATCCGACGTCCACTCCGGATACTGGACGTCGTGCTCCTCAAAGCTGTCGATAACGAAGATCGTGCCGGGCGCGCTGGGGTAGATTCGCCCTGCCAGCCCGAAGCGGCCCTCGCCTGCCAATGGGATCAGGATCTCCTGATGGGCGTGGGAATGCGTGTGTGCGCGCATCCAGCTTTGGTGACGCTCGTCCTCCACCGGCTCCACCATCGGTGGCAGGGCGGCGGCGACCAGCCTCCACGCCTCGGGGCGCAGCAGAGACTCCAGCATCGCGCCGGTGAAGAAGCGGTTGCGCGATTCAGAAGTGGTGTGGTGGCGTGGTGCTGGCATCAGCGGAACTACTCCTCGCCAGGCGAGCGCCCATCCAGAAGCGGGCTCCCCGTGGCCGGCTGGCGTCCTCTCTCTGCTCCGGACCGGAGTTGGCAGCCAAGTATAGCAAGAATTGTATCGCAATGGCAAGGATGGTGTCTTGGCGTTTGCCCCGGAACCGCCTATAATGCCGGCATGAAGAGGAGCCGGCGTCCAGAGCAACAGTGGTATCTCGCGGAGACGACCGGCGAGGAGGTTTCCGATGGCAAAGAGTGACGTCTCGAAGCTCGCGCTTTTAGGCGGGCGTCCGGCGGTCGACCGGCCGGCGCCGGCGTGGCCGGTGACGGGCGACCTGGAAGTTGCGTGGATGGAGGGCGTGGTCCGCAGCGGCAAGTGGAGCTGGCTGGGCCCGCACGAGCGCGCTTTCTGCGAGGAGTTCGCCAGCTTCATCGGCGCCCGGCACGCCATGCTCCTGGCCAACGGCACGGTGACGATCCAGGTTGCCCTCCAGGCGGTTGGCGTCCAGCCGGGGGATGAGGTGATCGTTCCGGGGCTCACCTGGACGGCGACGATGCAGGCCGCGCTCGACATTGGCGCCAACGTTGTCTTGGTGGATATCGACCCGGAAACCTACTGCATCGACCCGGCGGCTGTTGAAGCGGCGATCACGCCGAGGACGAAGGCGGTGGTGCCAGTCCACCTCTACGGCTGCATGTGCGATATGGACGCGCTAACCGACATCGCGAAGCGGCACAACCTGAAGATCGTCGAGGATGTGGCGCACCAGCACGGCAGCCGCTGGCGGGGCCGGGGCGCGGGCGCCCTTGGAGACGCCGCGAGCTTCTCCTTCCAGCAGAGCAAGGTGCTCACCTGCGGGGAGGGCGGCGCGATCACCTGCAACGACGACGCGGTCTTCGAAACCGCCTTCTGCCTGAAGCACGTTGGCTGGATGCCGGACCTGCAGACCCGCGGCAATCGCTACGGGCACAACTACCGGGGCACCGAGATGCAGGCCGTGCTCCTGCGCGGTGGGCTGCGCCGCATCGGTGAGCAGCTCCGCATCCGCGAGGAGAAAGCGCACCTCCTCGCCGAGGGCCTCCAGGAGATCGGCGGGGCGATCCGGGTGGCCCGGCGCGACCCGCGCGTCACGCGCCAATCCTACTACGCGCTCACGCTCCACTTCGACAAGGCGAAGGCCGGTGGCCTGGATCGGGCCCAATACGTGGCGGCGCTTGCAGCCGAGGGCCTCCCCCTCTCGCCCACCTACGCGCCGGTCTACCGGAACCCTCTCCTCAACCTGTATCACGAGGCAAGTCCGGTGCCCTTCCGCGAGACGGTGCCCCAGGATTACGCCAACCTCCGCCTCCCGGTCACCGAGCGCGTCGCGGAAGAGGAGGGGCTGGTCTTGATGCACACGCACCTGCTGGGAGAGCGGGCCTACATCGAGCAGCTTCTCACCGCCGCACGCAAGGTGCAGGACCACCTACCGGAGCTGGCGAAGCACTTCGCTCAACAGGCATCCGAGGAATAGGAGGCATCATGAGAATCGGCTTTGGTAAGGTAGATATCACCCCGCGCGTGGGCGTGGAGCTGTGCGGGTTCGGGCCGTTCCTCAACCGGCATTCCATTGGCGTGCGCGACCGCCTCTGGGCCAGGGCGATAGCGATCGAGGCGGGCGGGCGTACCACCGTCGTCGTGAGCTGCGACCTGGTAGCGGTGGTCCTGCCTACCACAAAACAAGTGCGGGAACTGGTGAAGGAAGCCGTGGGCCTCGACGAGGACGCGGTGATGGTCCACTGCACGCACACGCACAGTGGCCCGGCCACGCACAACAGCCTTGGCTGGGGCGTGCCCGACCTCCCCTACATGGAACTCCTCCCGCGCCGCATTGCCGAGGCGTGCATCCAGGCGGTGCGCAACCTGGCTCCAGCGGAGCTATGCCACGCCGAAGTGCCCTGCGAGGGGATCGGGCTCAACCGCGAGCAAGACCGCGACGCTCCGCCCCTGGAGGAAGTGCTGCGCGACGACTGGCGCCCGGCCAAGCCAGAGCTGACCGATACCCGCTGCCACGTCTTCCGCGTCGATTCCGCCGGGAAAACGATTGGTTTCGCCAGCTATTTCGGCTGCCACCCGGTCTGCTGCTGCGCGCAGACGCGCTACATCCACGGCGACTACGCCGGAGTGGCGACCAACATGCTGGAGCGCGAGATGCCCGGCAGCGTGGGCCTTTTCCTTCAGGGCGCGCAGGGCGACGTTAACTCCTGCGTGGTCCACAAGCCGGAAAAGGAGGCGCTCCTCGCTCTCGACGTGATCGCGGCGCGCTACGCCAACGCCGTGCGCGTCGGCCTGCGCGAGGCGAAGCCGGTGGCGGTCGACTCCGTGGCGTGCGTCCGGCATCGCGTGAGCTTCCCGACACTGCCGTTGACCGTGGAGGAGCTGCGCGCGATGCTGGCCGAGCAAGAGGCGATCCTGTCGCGCCCCGGGGCGAGCGACGAAGAGCGCGAAGTTCGCATGGCGACGGTCTATGCCGTATCACTGCGCAAGCTGATCGCGCGGATGGAGGCGGGCGAGAAGATGGAGCCGGTGTCGGAAGTCCAGGGCTTCCGCCTCGGACCGGTGGCGCTGCTGGGGGCGCCCTTCGAGGTGATGCAGGCGATCAAGAACGACGTGGTGGCGCGTTCGCGGCACGCGATCCCGTTGGTGATGGGCCTGGCGAACGATTCCCTGGGCTACGCGCCCGACCGCGATGCCGAGGCCCGCGCCGGCTATGCCGCCCGCATGGTGCCGATGATCAAAGGGATGCTCCCCTTGAAGGGCGTTCACGACGAGCTCGTGAAGGTACTGCTCCGGCTGGATGGCGCGCTGGCTGAGTCATAGGCGCCTCGCCCCCTGTGAAGATCGCCGCCGCCCGTTTCGGGAAAGG
>DUUU01000171.1 GCA_012841485.1 Armatimonadota bacterium | reverse complement strand
TTGAAGGAGAGCGTCACGATCGACGAGCCCGGCGTGAGCACTTTCTGGGCTTCGCGAGCCACGAACGCCAGCGAGGCCGCGCTGATCTCGAACGCCTTCAGCACGTCCGCGCGGGGGGCATCGCCCAGGTTCCGGGAAAGGCACGTTTCGGGACGGGCATACCCGATGCTGTGTACCAAGCCGTTCAGCGGGCCCGTGCGCTCAAAGAGCGCCGCAATCTGGTCGTCATCGGTCACGTCGCAAGAAAGGATGTTGTAGTCGTCGACGTTCAAACCCTCTCGCTTGAACGAGCGGCGCAGAAGCACGTCACGGAAGCGCTCATTCTGGACAGTGTAGATGACCTCCGCACCAAGTTCTACTGCGTGGCTACCAACCGCCCAGGCGAAGCTCCGCGTGTCGAGCAGGCCCATGATCAGAATGCGTTTGCCTTTGAGCACGTGATTGTCCTTTCACCGCGAATGGGGCCGGGGGCGAGCCGCACGCAACCCCAATTCATCCTTCGGCGGCGGAGTGCCGGTTCCTACCGAAAGGTGATCTCCATGTCAGGATGCTACAAAGAAACAGCGCGGCCCACCACCATGGCAGGCCGCGCTGAGAGAAACCATCCTGCTCTTAGGGCGTGTAGATGCGGCGCAGCGCCTTGCGGAACTGATCCGCATAGGCAGCCGCCAGCTTGTCTGGCTTCTGATCGTTCGCGGCCGCATCCTCGTAAGTCACCTTCATCACCAGCTCGCCTTCGACGGCGATCCAGGGCTCGCCCAAGGGCTCTCCCGGCCGGGGGGGAAGCACCGCCACGGTGATGTTGTGGAAGCGGTCCTTCTTGTGAATCCTCTCGAGCGCGTTTACCATGCGAGACATGATGCGGCTCGAGCGATCGTCTAGCGAATCGCAGACCGACTTATCGCGAAGCTGGATGATAGAGACGCCGCCAATCGCCAGCCACCCCGCGGAGTCCATGGTGACAGCCGCAGGGGAAGCCGTGTTACTCTGGGCAGTGGCAACGGCAGGGAACGCCAAGAGGAGAGCGATAAACAGAGACCTATACATATGAGCGTCCTCCGATTTCCGCGCCAGGCTCCCGCAGGCGATGCAGGCGGCCAGACGAGGTGAAACCTGGGAGCGGCGCGTGTAACGCCAGCACTCGTATTATAGCAGCGGTGTTCAGGCACGTCAACCCTCTGCCCGGCGGCGTCTGCCCTACAAGAGGTGTTGCCCCCTACGCCTCCTCCAGGCAGAAGGCAGGATTGGCGAAGAGCCCGGGCAGGCCTCCCGTGTGCCAGAAGAGGACTGGCTCTTCCGGGTCGAGACGGCCAGTACGCGCGTGGTCGATCAAAGCCGATAGCGCCTTCGCCGTATAGACGGGATCGACGAAGAGGCCCTCCGTGCGCGCGGCGAGGCGCATTGCCTCCAGTGCCGCCGGGCCGGGCACGCCATATCCCGGAGCCGCGTATTCACCCAGAAGCGTGATCTCTTCCGCGGTGGGCGCTGGCGCGATCCCGAACGCCTCCGCCGCGCCGGCCGCGCACGCCAGCACCTTGCTGCGCAGCCACTCCACCTCCTCGCCAACGGCGACTCCCATCACCTGCAAATCCGGCAGGAACGCGCGCGCGCCCAGGTGGAGCCCGGCGTGCGTGCCGCCCGACCCACTGGCCACGAAGAGGCGCCGGAAGCGAATCCCCAGCGCCTCCGACTGCTCGGCCAGCTCTTGCACTGCCAGCGCGTAGCCAAGGCTGCCGAGGGGTGTGGAGCCGCCGGTCGGAATCACGTACGGGCGTTCGCCACGCTCGCGGAGGCGCTCGGCCTCCGCGTTCGCCGCGGCCTTTCGCGCCCGATCACCCTCCGGCACGAAGAGGACGCGCGCTCCAAGCAGCCGGTCCAAAAGCAGGTTGCCCCGTGCCTCGTCCGGTTCGGCGCCACTGAGAACGAGCACGGCCGACATCCCCAGGCGCGCGGCCGCGGCTGCCGTCATGCAGGCGT
>DUUU01000170.1 GCA_012841485.1 Armatimonadota bacterium | reverse complement strand
GCGCCTGCCAATACGCGAACTCCCGGAGGCGGCGCAAAGCCTGTCCCTGCTGCAGGCGGATGGCCGGCGCCGGCTCTTCCCCGAACTGCTCGCAGATGCGCCTCTCCAGATCCGCTTCGAGGAACGCGGCGATCTCGGAGGGATCGGTCGAATCGCGCGCCGTTCCAGTCGCCAATGCCCGGAGCGTGTCATGAACCAGGCTGCCGAAGAGAAGCGCGTCCATCTCCTCGGCCTCATCGGCGGCATCGCGCAGCCTCAAGATGCGAGACAGGTAGAAGCGATAGGGGCACGAGAGATACCCGGCAAACGCGGTCACGGCCAGTTCGCCCATCCGCTCCGGGGCCGGCTTTGGACGAGGCGCCCAGAAGCGGCTCTTTTTCACGGCCGGAAGAAGCGCGCGCGCCGGCCCAACAGCCTCCTCGTCTGCCAGGAATGCGCGTGCGCGGCGTACGAGCGTCTCTTCATCGCAGGCGAAGAGAAGCCGACTCGGTGTGAGCGGGTCGCCATCCGTGCCCCGACGGCCCGCGATCAGAGTCACTTGGGAGCGCGTTTGGAATACGACCGTCATCAGCAGCAGGTCACGCGCGTAGCGGTGGCGGTTGTCCACCAGTCCCAGAGAGCGCCGGAGGCTGTCCGGGAGGAAGGGATCGACTTGAACGCTGGCGGGAATGGCGCCCTCATTCACGCCCGTGACGATCAGGACAGGGGCATCATCGAGCGCCAGCTCCAACCAGCCGAGCAACTCGACGGCAGGCAGATCGCTCTCCTGGGGGAGCACGCCCCCGGAGAGCTGCCCGAGGGTGAAGGAGATCGCCTCCGAAACGGAGGCCTGGGCAGCGAGAGGGCCCTCTGCAGGGAGCCGGCCCTGGTTCTCCAGCTGTTCTATGAGCGTGCGCAGCGCGCGAAGAAGTTGACGGTCTGTCGCATCTCCCGGATCGAGCAACAGCGGCGCATAGATCTCCCGGAGTACCCGGAGCAAGCGCGGGGACCACTCCGAGAGGGGGCGTGTTTCCCGGCGTAGCTCCGCAGACAGCTCATCGATCCAGCGGCAGAGGGTGGCGATCTCGCCAGGGAGATCCTCGCGGGCGGGATCCAGATGGAGGGGCAGGTGCTCCGAGACGTAGGCGTCAAAGCGGTCGAGGGCCTGCCAGAGGCCGATGCCTTTGCCGTCCTCCTTCGCGCGTCGGTAGAGATAGGCTTCCAGATCAGGATGGCGCAGAAGCGCGGCAAAGTCCTCTGCCCGGCGCTCGGCAAGGTAGTCGCGCAACGCAGCCAGGAGCAGAGCCGGGCGCGTTGCAGTGAGGGGACGGCCTAAGGTGGAGCGCACGGGCAGGCCGCTCAGGCGCAGCGCGCGCTCCAGGGCCGGCGCGAGCTTCTCGTCGCCCACGCCCACGGTGATCTCCTCCGGGGTGCGTGTGCCTTCGAGTTCGGCCAGGGCATCGAGAAGCGCGAGGGTCTGATCCACCGGGCGGTCTACGATGCGCAGCGCGCTGTCCGGAATCGGCACGTGCTGTTCGATCCAGTAGTCCGCCACGAGACATCCGAGCTCATCGAAGCCGTCCGCTTCCTCTGGGGACGCTGGAATAAGCGCCGTCACGGTAGCCCCACTGCGCGAGAGGATCTGGCGCGTGATCTGAGGCAGGTCCACCGTGGCGACGAGGAGGATCTGGGCAGGCACGTCCAGGCTTCCCTGCTCAAGCGCCCAGAAACGTGCTTCATGCCGGTCAATCCAGCCTTGTCCGGCCAGGAGATCGCGGTAGGCCTCTTCCACGGCGGAAAGAACCTCCCAACGCGCGCCATCATGGAACCCGGGAAGAGCGGCGCACCGGCGGGCGGCGTCCGTCACGCGCAGGCCCTCGCTCGCCAGATCCGTGCGCAGCCGCTCCACGTCGCGCGCGAGTGACACCCAGTCGAGGAGGCTGTCGGAATCGGGGGCCCGGAGAGTGAGGGGTGCCAGGCGCTCGTGGCCCAGCCCGCGCAGCGCGGCGGCAAGGGCTAGGAGCGCGGTGAGACCATCGGCCACGGGCTCCTGACAGGAATACAATTCCTCGGGGAGATCGCCGGCGGTCACGATTTGCGGGAGAAGGAGCACCGCGGGCGCCTCCCGATCACGGCCGGCCGCTTCAGTCAGCAGCTCCACCAGGCGCCGGCCAGCACGGCCACCCGGCACGACGACAACAAGCCCGCTCAGGTCCCAGAAGCCCTCACGGGCATACTGGTCCCAGAGCAAGCGCACTACCTGGTGGAGGCAGGGTTTCTCGCGGCCGAGAAAGAGGCGTTTGCAGTTCATCTGTCTTCCCCTCTGGAGGATGCGCCGGAAGGGGGTTGAGCCAGACCAGGCCTTCTCCGATTCGCATGCGCCCGATGCACGAGCGACCGTATGCTCATGCCCCGGCTAGGCAAGGCGTTCGATAGGCACGCCCCAGTCCCCTTTTCGGGGTTTGCCCGGAGACGCACGGGCGC
>DUUU01000169.1 GCA_012841485.1 Armatimonadota bacterium | reverse complement strand
ATCGCCGGGAGAAAGGAGAGCTGGTCGATGCGCATGGCGGCTCCGAAGGCCGCCGTGGCGTTCTCGCCGTACGCGTTCACGAATCCGGTGACGAAGAGCATGCTGAGTGAGACGAGCGACTGGTGCGCCGCCGAGGGGAAGCCGATCTTCACCAGAAGCCCTGCCATGGGCCAATCGATACGCAGATGGCGCCAGTCGGGCGCGACGACGTGCGATTTGATATGGAGGTAGACGAAGGTCGCCAGCAGGCAGAGTGCCTGCATCACCACGCTGGCGACGGCCGTGCCGTTGAGGCCCATGCGCGGGAAGCCAAGCCACCCGAACATCAGGATGGGGTCCAGAATGGCCGTCAGCGTCAGCGCACTGGTCTGGAAGTAGAGCGGCGTCTTGGAGTCGCCCACCCCGCGGAGCATCGAGACGATAAGGAAGATGCCGATGTTGAAGGGGAGCGTCAGCAGAAAGATCCGCATATAGCTCACGGCCATCGGATAGACATCGGGCGCCGCCTGCATTGCCGTCATGATGGCGGGCGTCAGCAGTTCGCTCAGCGGCAGCAGGAGGATGCTGATGAGAATCGCGAGAGAGGTGGAGGTCTGGACGACGTCCTTCAGCCTGCGCCAGTCGCGCGCGCCCGCGCACTGGGCCACCAGGATCCCGCTGGCCATGGTCAGGCCACCGGCGACTGCGACCAGGACGAAGAAGGCCGGGAAGCTGACGGTGATGGCGGCCAACTCGCGCTTGCCGAGAAACTTGCCTACCCAGATGGCGTTGACGATGCTATAGGCCGTCTGGATCACGTTGCCGGCCAGCATCGGCATGGAAAACGCGAGGAGAAGGCGAGGAATGCTCCCGGTCGTAAGGTCGCGCCCAAACTTATCGTCGGAAGCACGCGGCGAGTCTGCCATAGTTGGTATCGTAATCCTCCCTAACCGAACTGTCTCGCTCTGACTGGCATCTCCACCTCGGGTAGACCCATCTACCCGGGCGAGGCGCGAGCATGCACAGACTGTCATTTTATACCCTCGGGCAGGCATCGGTCAAGAGTAACATGTGGCCAGGTGGTTAGAGAGCGCAAGTTGTGGTAGGGCGTAGGGCTCTCGCCCGTAGGGGGCATCCCCGTGCTGAGGAGAAGGGGTGCGAACGGGAAGGCGATCTCCGGGGCCGAGCCATGGGGCGAAGCACCTGCGGGAGGCCTTCATCGTGCGCCTCACCTGGCGGGTGCTTCGCCCCAACATCATGCGGGCTCGCGAAGGAACGCCGCGCTATGGGATCAGCTCTTCAAGCGGAGTGCGGTCGTGTAGCGTTGGGCGACCGCGTCCCAGTTGATGACGTTGAAGACGGCCTTGACAAAGTCGGCGCGTCGGTTCTGGTACTTCAGGTAGTAGGCATGCTCCCAGGCATCGATCACGAGCAGCGGCACGACGCCCCACTGCGTCAGATCCTGGTGCTTCTCCGCCGTCAGGATGACCAGCGAGTCGAACATCGGGTTGTAGGCCAGCACGCCCCATCCGGAGGCTTCCACCTGCGTGGTCGCGGCGGTCATCTGTGCCTTGAACGAATCGAAAGAGCCGAAGTTGGCGTTGATCGCATCCGCCAGCGCGCCCTGCGGCTCGCCGCCCCCGTTGGGCCCCAGGTTCTCCCAAAAGAGCGTGTGCAGGATGTGCCCCGAGCCATGGAAGGCCGCCTCGCGCGCCCAGTGCTTGATCAGCGAGAAGTCGCCCGCCTGCCGCGCCTTGGCCAGCTCTTCCTCCGCCTTGTTCAGGCCATCCACATACGCTTTGTGGTGCATGTCGTGGTGGAAATGGAGTGTCTGCTCGTCAATGTGCGGTTCCAGCGCATCGTAGGGGTACGGCAATGGTGGCAGTGTGTGCTTCGGCATCTCTCAGGTCCTCCCTCAACTCCGGCGGGTGTCAGCCCCAGGTGCCCCGCCCGTTCCATGAAGTCTCGCCGCAGGCATCCAGCGCGCCGACCCAGAGCGGCTCCTGGCCTAGGATATCGGGCCT
>DUUU01000168.1 GCA_012841485.1 Armatimonadota bacterium | reverse complement strand
CAGCCACCGGCACCGCCATCGCCGGCACCGCCCCCGATGCTGCCGACCGAGCAAGAGATCGAGCCGCTGCCGCCTCCCGCGCCTCGCCGCATGGCCTCGCCTCCCGTGATCTACCTGCCACCGACTCGGAAGCAGCCCACAGAGACGCCTCCCGCGTCGCATGCGCCCCCGCCAGCAGCGCATGCGCCCCCGGCGGCGCGCGCGCAGGGTCCGGTGGAGGTAGCGGTGACCATTGAGCAAGGAAGGCCAGCGCCGATGCGCGCCGAGCAGGGTGCCCCGCGCGCTCCTTCGCCTCCGGCGCCGGATCCAAAACCCCGGGCGCATACGCGCGAGGCATCGCAGATCGACCACCAAGGGCGCGCGCTCGCGGCGTCGGCCCGGGGCGATTATGATGAGGCGCTCGCCCATTTCCGGAAGGCATTGGAGGGAGCGCGCACCTCGCGCGAGCGGGGCAAGATCCATCAGCACATGGCCTATGCCTACCAGCAGCTGGGGCGTAGCAGCGACGCGGGGACGGAGTATCGCCGGGCCATCTCCGCTTACGAGGAGCAGCTTCGCGAGGGAACCAATACCGACCTGGCGCGCTCCAGCATTCGTTCGTGCCAGGATGGCCTGCGCATGCTGGGCATGTGATGGCGCCCTGCCACCTCGCTCGTGACCGCCGCTGGAATGGCGGCCAGCCTGTCTCGCCAGGGCCTTCGTAGAGCGACTGCCTCACTATGGATCCGGGGGCGTCGAGGCCCCAGGGGGCCCGATCCTGACCAATGGGAGCGCCGTCGCGCAGGGGAGAGGAGTGTCATGCGCACCTTGTGGACGTCCGCGATACGCGCAGGCGCGCGACCAGCCGCGTTTTCGCTATGCTGGCCGGCCGGGCCGGCAGCCTCCGCGCGCGCGTTCCGCCGGGGGGTCCGGGGCGTGTACCTGCTGTTCACGGCACTCCTGCTTCTCGCCGTGGGTGGAGCGGCCGATCCGGCTCATGGCGGGCGGCGCGAGGCCCCTCGCATCCCCGTGGTCCTCTTTGACCTGGTGTGCGAGGCGCCGCCCCCGGACGAGGCTCCTGATGCCATCTGGCTGACACGGAGCCTGACCGAGAGGCTGATCGAGGCGCTGAAAGCGCGTGGCTATGACCCGATGCGGTTCAATCCGGAATCGCCCTCGATCATCCGCGCGGTCGACCGTGAGCGCGTCCTCACGCTGGAGGATACCGCGCATCCGGAGCGGGAGGCATCGGCGCGCAAGATCGCCGCGGCATACGGCGCGCGCTACGTGCTCTTTCCGAAGCTGATGGAGCTCACCCTGGATCTGCCCCGGGCGCAAGCCCGTCTGCGCCTTGGCCTGCGCGTCATCCCCGATATCGGCGTGGCGCACGAGGTGGTTGGCGATGGCATGGTGCAGCTCAAGCCGGAGAAGCGCGCCAAGAAGCTGGCGGAGCGCATCCTCGCGCAGGCCGGACAGGCGGCTGCCGGGGATCTGGTCGAGAGCCTATCGGCGATGGCGTCGGGCGGGCCTGCGTCCGCTACTGCTCCCAGAGAGGCGGAGACTTACTATGCGCAGGCGATGCAGAGCCTGAAGGACAACCGTCTGGAGCTGGTGATCCCGCTGCTGGAGCGGGCGACGCTGCTCGATCCTCAGAACGCCAAGTACGCGGTCGCGCTGGGCGAGAGCTATCAGCGGAAGGGGCAGACGGCCAACGCCCTGCTGGAGTTCCGACGCGCGGTGACGATCGAGCCAGGCAACATCGAGCACCGGGTGCGGGTGGCGAAGATACTGCTAGAACGGAACCTGGAGCGCGAGGCGCTCTCGGAGTTGCGCCGCGCAGTGATGCTTGCCCCGGAGGACAAGGAAGCGCGCGATGCCTTGCTGGAAGTCTACCTGCGCAGTGGAATGGTCGAGGAAGCGTTGGAGGAGGCCCAGCGGATGGTGCAGGCGCGTCCGAAGGATGCCAGCCTTCGGGTGACCCTGGGCGATCTGCGGGCGCGCAGCGGGGCCGTGGATGACGCGATCCGGGAGTATCAGCAGGCTGTCGCTCTCGATTCCGAGAGCCCGGTGCCGCACGAGCGCCTGGCCGCGCTCTATCGGAATCGCAACCAACATGCCGAGGCGCTCAAGGAGCTGCTTCTCGCTCAGCGGACTCCGGCTGGCGCCGATGATGCTGCCCGGTATCGGGTGATCGCGCGCGCCCTCGATGAAGAGGCGCAGGCGCTGCTCGCCGAGGCGGAAAAGACGGCGGAGGCGGTCAAGAACGGCGGGCTTATTCGTGAGGAGGCCTACACGACGGTCAAGGCGCTGGTCGCGCGTGCAGATGCCCTGGCCGCGGAGATGTCTCACCTGAAACCGCCCGGCGCTGTGAAGGAGACGCATCACCGGCGCACCTTTGCCTACAGTTTGCTGGCCCAGTGCCTTTTTGCCTACCAGGGGTTCTACGAGAGCGGCCACGCCACCGAGGGCGCCAATGCCGAGGCGCTACGCGCTCAGGCAGGCCGGGAGCTCGAGCGGGCGCGCGAGACGTTGGGAACGCCTTAGCTACGAGAGGGAGAGCGGTTTGGGATGGCAGGCTTGGGTACCATAGGCAAACTGCTGGTGGGGCTGGGCATACTCCTCGTTGTGATGGGGCTGCTTCTGGTGGCGATGGATCGTCTCACGGGGGGGCAAGGGTGGCGCCTCCCCGGCGACATCCTCATCCGTCGCGGAAACACAACGATCTACATCCCGATTGCTACTTCGATCCTGGTGAGCCTGTTGCTGACAGCTCTCCTCTACTTAATCTCGTGGGTGAGCCGGCGCTAAATGATGATGCTTTCTGATTTTGATTATACCCTGCCGGAGGAGGCGATTGCCCAGGAGCCGGCAGAACCGCGCGATGCCTCGCGATTGTTGGTCATGAACCGGGCCACAGGGACCCTCGAGCACCGGGTGTTCCGCGAGATCATCGACTATTTGCGGCCCGACGATACCCTGGTGGTCAACGATACCCGCGTCATTCCGGCCCGGGTGCATGCCGTCAAAGAGACGGGTGGCAAGGTGGAGCTTCTCCTCCTATCGCGAAAGGGCGAGGGAGTGTGGGAGGCGCTTGTCAAGCCGGGGAGGCGCGTGCCGCCCGGAACCCGCCTTCTGGCCGCCGGGGGAACCATTCAGGTGGGTGTGCTGGAGCGCACCCCCTCGGGCGGGCGAATCGTTCGCGTCTCCGGGGAGGGCGATCCGGAGCGGGCGCTGTTGGATGCCGGCCAGGTGCCGCTGCCACCCTACATCCATCGGGAGCTGGCCGATGGCGAGCGCTATCAGACGGTGTACGCGGCTCGCGCGGGCTCTTCGGCCGCTCCTACGGCGGGGCTGCACTTCACCAACGAGCTGCTTGAGCAGATCCGGGCTCTGGGGGTTTCCGTGGCTCAGGTCACCCTTCACGTTGGGCTGGCGACGTTCCAGCCGGTGCGCGTGGAGGAGATCACCCAGCACAAGATGCACGTCGAGCAGTACGAGGTCTCACCCGAGGCCGCGGAGCAGATCAACGCGACGCGCGGCCGGGTGATCGCCGTGGGCACCACCTCCACGCGCGTGCTGGAGAGCAGCGTCGATGAGACCGGGCGGGTGCGCGCGGGCGCGGGAACGACGCAGCTCTATATCTACCCCGGATACCGGTTCCGGGTGGTAGAGGCCATGGTGACCAACTTTCACGTGCCGCGCTCGACGCTGCTGATCATGGTCAGCGCCTTCGCCGGCCGGGAGGCCGTGCTGCATGCCTACGCGGAGGCGTTGCAGCGCGGGTACCGTTTTTTCAGCTTTGGTGACGCCATGCTGATTCTCTAGGCGGCCAGTGCACCGCCCATGTAGGAGGAGGAGTGAGCGCGATTCCCGAGAGCGTGCGCAAGGCGCTGCGCGCCCGACGCATGGAAGAGCGCGTGGCGGCAGTCGAGGCCCTCGCGCACATCGACCCGGCCGAGAGCACACCGATCCTCGTCGGGGCCCTGCGTGATCGCTACCACTATGTGGGGTGGCTCGCGGCCAAGATCCTCGGGCAGAGGTGTGACCCAGAGACGGTGCCGGCGCTGGTCGAGTGCTTTGCCTGGATGTGCGAGGAGGGGAAGACCCGGGATCCGGGGTGCCGCATCCGCGTCGAGTTGGCGACGATGTTGGGGAACCTGGGCTACACTGAGGCCGCGGAGGTGCTGGCCGTGGGCCTGCGCACCGTGCAGATGGAGATGGATGGCCCGGTCCTCGTGGATACAGCGCTGCGCCTGCGCGGGTGTTGCGCGCTTGCCCTCTCGCAGATCCGGCCGCCGGGGGCCCTGCTCGAGATCACTTTGCTCCTCTTTGGAACGGTTCGCACCGCGGATGGTTACGTTGAGGTGCGTGCCCCGGAGGAGGCCGCCACGGCGCTCGGTTACTGGGGCGATCCGGCCGCGATCCTCCCGCTGGCGGCGATCCTCGGCCGGCCCGCGCTGGCCACTCCGGAGGTGGTGGCATCCTGCATGGATGCCATCGTGGAGCTTCAGGCACCGGAGGCCACGTCGCTCCTGGCGCCCTACCTGCAGGGGAGTGGGGCCGCGCATGGGGGAGACACCGCTTTCCTTTGCGCGCGCGCGGCGCTGGCCCTGGCGCGTACCCGCCGGCCCGAGACCCTCTCGATTCTGGAAGCGTGCCTCGGTAGCACAGCCGACGAAAGTTGCGAGACCGTGGCGATAGCCCTGGCCAGCCTTCGCTCGGACGAGGCGCGGGATGCGCTGTTGCGGGCTTCGTCACATCCGCGCTCCAGCGTGCGCGCGGCCACCGCTGCCGGGCTTGCCCTCTTTCCCGATGAGGAGACGCGCGCGGTCCTCCAGCGGATGGCGGCGAGCGACCGCAGTGCCCAGGTGCGTCGCGCCGCGTCCACGGCGCTCCGCTGACTCAACCCTCTCCTCGGGCTATGCGGGCGGCAACCCCTCATAGATGAGGTAGCGATAGCCCTGCTCGGTGAGAAAGAGCTGGCGGTTGGCGGCAAACTCCTGGTCGCGCGTGTTACGGGTCACCAGCGTGTAGAAGCGTGCGGGCGAACCTTTCGCCTTGGGCCGCAAGAGACGGCCTAGGCGCTGCGCCTCCTCCTGGCGCGAGCCGAACGTGCCGGATATCTGGATCGCCACGTTGGCGTCGGGCAGATCGATGGAGAAGTTGGCCACCTTGGAGACGATGAGGAGTTTCGTCTCCCCCTCCCGGAAGCGCCGGTACAGCTCCTGGCGCTCGCGGTTGCTCGTCTTGCCGGTGATCAGAGGGGCGCCCAAGCGCGCCGCGATCTCCTCCAGTTGATCGATATACTGCCCGATGATCAGCACCTGGTCATTGCGGTGGCGCTCCACCAGCTGTTCCGCCAGGGCAAGTTTAGCCGGGTTCTCGGCAGCGATCCGATACTTCTCGCGCGTTGGCGCGGTGGCGTAATCGTGCCGGAGGTCATCGGGGAGCGAGACCCGTAGCTCGTAGCAGATCGCCTCGGCGATCCATCCCTGCTGCTCCAGCTCGCGCCAGGGCACATCGTAGCGCTTGGGCCCGATCAGGCTGAAGACATCCTCTTCGCGGCCATCCTCGCGGATGAGCGTGGCGGTGAGGCCCAGGCGGCGGCGCGCCTGGATATCGGCGGTGACTCGGAAGACGGGCGCTGGCAAGAGATGCACCTCGTCATAGATGATCAGCCCCCAATTGCGCGCCGTGAAGAGGCCCAGGTGCTCGAACTCCTCCGCCTTGCGCCGGCGGTAGGTGAGCGTCTGGTAAGTCGTTACGGTGACAGGCCGGATCTCCTTGGCATCGCCGGTGTACTCGCCCACTTCCTCGGGCTGCAGGCTGGTGCGCTCGAGCGCCTCGTGGATCCACTGGCGCACGGCAACCGTGTTCGTGGCGATGATCAGCGTGTGCGCGCCCACTTTCTCCATCACGCCGAGGCCGACCAGGGTTTTGCCGGCGCCGCAAGGGAGGACGATCACGCCACTCCCGCCGCGGGCGCTCCCACCGGCGTAGAATGCATCCACCGCCTGCGTCTGATAGCGGCGCAACGCGAACGGCTCGCCGGAGCGCTTCTGGGTGCGCAGGCGCAGTGGCAGCGGATCCCCGGTCACGTAGCCGGCGAGGTCCTCCACCGGGTAGCCGATCTTGATCAGCGCCTGCTTGAGGCCCCCACGGTGCGCGGGGCTCACGGCCACGGAGTGCGCATCGAGGCGCGCGCCGAGGAGAGCGTGGACCGTGTCGTAGCGGAGGATTTCGTCGAGAACCAGGGGATCCGCCGATGTGAGTGCCAGCGCGTCGCCATGCGGCTCTAGCTTCAGGAGGCCATAGCGAGCGATCCCATCGAGGATCTCCTGGCGAACGTTCTCAGGAATCGCGTACCTGCTATAGCGCTGCAGGAGATCGAGGATCTCCGATGCGCTGACGCCCGCGGCGGCAGCGTTCCAGAGCGAGAGAGAGGTGACCCGGTAGGTGTGGATGTGATCCGGCGATTTCACCAACTCGGCGAACTGCGCCAGACCATCCCGCGCCTCCTCATAGAGAGGGCTGTCCACCTCTAGCAACACCGACAGGTCACTCTGGATGATGATCGGATGCGTCGAACTCACTGCTCTCCTTCCACTCTCGTCACCACCGTGCGGTAATCAATAAGGTAATAACCAGTATACCATAATCCCAGACCCCGGACGGTTGCGCCCGCCAGGGCCAGCGCGCGCAACCGCTACGGCCCACCCCCTGGCAGCACCGGCATCGATCCTTTGGACTCCTTGTCTCGGGATCACAGGCTCAGTCGTTCAGCCGTGGCGCTGTTGCGGGAGACCCCCGGATATGCTATAATGGATTCGCCTGCCGACCTTGGAATCGTGGTCCTGCTGGGAGAGAGAAGCCATGGATGCGGCCAACGCCGCGCAAAGTCGCAGCATCGACCGGCGTACCATCGAGGAGATTGGGATCCCCTCCCTCGTGCTGATGGAGAACGCCGGCCTGGCAGTCGTCGCCACCGCCCGAGAAACGCTTGGCGATGTGGTGGGGCGCACCATCGTTGCCTTCTGTGGGAAGGGCAACAACGGGGGCGATGGTTTGGTGGTCGCCCGGCACCTGCACCGCCAGGGGGCGCGCGTGCGCGTCCTCTTGGCTGCGCCGCGAGAGGAGTTTTCTGGCGACGCGGAGATCCAGGCGCGGATCGCGACGAATCTGGGCGTGCCGATCACGCAGGTGCGCGCGGCCGATGAAGCGGCGGAGCTCCTCGCGGAGGCCGACCTCGCGATTGATGCCCTCCTGGGCACGGGCACGCGCGGCGAGGTGACGGGTTTGGTGGGCGACCTGATCGATCTGCTCAATCGCTCCAATGTGCCAGCCATCGCGGTAGACATCCCTTCCGGCCTGCACGCAGGTACTGGCATGCCGTGCGGGCGTTGCGTGCGTGCCCATGCGACGGTCACCTTCGGCGTGATGAAGCGAGGGCTTGCGCTCTACCCGGGCGCGGCACTCGCGGGCAAGGTTGTGCTGGCGCCCATCGGGATTCCGACGGACGCCATTGCCGCCGAGGGGATTGGCGTCACGCTGGTAGAAGCGGAGGCGGCCCGGGCGCTGCTCCCGAGGCGCGACGCTTGGGCGCACAAGGGATCGTCCGGCAGCGTGCTCGTCGTTGGCGGCACGGCCGGCATGACAGGCGCGGCCACGTTGGCGGCGCTTTCGGTGCTGCGCGTGGGCGGTGGCCTGGTGCGCCTGGCCGTGCCCAAGAGCCTGAACGGTATTTTGGAGACCAAAGCGACCGAGGCGATCACGCTGCCGGTCGCCGAAACCGAGGCGCGCTCCTTTGCGTCGGAGGGCCTGCGCCAGCTGGTGGAGGTGGCGGACGCGTCCGAGTGTGTCGCCGTCGGTCCGGGCCTGGGCCGGCATCCGGAGACGGCACGGGCGGTATTGGAGTGGCTGCCTGGGGTGAAAGCGCCTCTTGTCCTCGATGCCGATGCGCTGAACGCCCTGGCCGATTGTCCCGAGGTGTTTGGCCAGCTGCAAGCGCCGGCGGTGATCACCCCTCACCCGGGAGAGCTGAGCCGGCTGTTGGGCCAGACGGTTGCGGGGATTCAGGCCGACCGCATTGCCGCAGCCGAAGAAGCCGCGCGCCGCTTCGGAGTCGTCACCGTGCTCAAGGGGGCCGGAACGGTGATCGCCGACCCGAAGGGCCCCGTCTTTATCAATTCGACCGGCAACGCCGCGATGGCCTCGGCAGGCATGGGTGATGTGCTCACCGGCGCGATTGCCGGGCTCGTGGCCCAGGGGCTCCCTGTGACCACGGCGGCTGTCTTGGGGGTCTACCTCCATGGCCTCGCGGGCGATATCGCCGCGGACGAGCTGGGTGGCCCCGGTATCCTGGCAGGAGATGTT
>DUUU01000167.1 GCA_012841485.1 Armatimonadota bacterium | reverse complement strand
CCGAACTGTGGGAGCCAGAGAGCGTGGCGTAGGCCGGGAGCATCAACGATGGGCTTTCTCCTCAAGAAGCATCTCTCACCCCTCCTCTTTCCGGTGCCCCTGTGCGTACTGCTCCTGCTGGCCGGGGTCATCCTCCTTTGGCGCGCAAAGAATAGGCGGTGGGGGCGGGCGCTGGCGAGCGCCGGCCTGGGTGTGCTCCTTCTGGGCGCGCTGCCGCCGTTGCCGGAGGCGGGCATCCGCTACCTGGAGGCGCCCTGGTCCATCTACAAGCCGGCCGCCGGCGCCGATGTGCGCTGGGTCGTCGTGCTGGGCGGCGGCGTCACGGTGGATCCGGGCCTCCCTCCCACTGCACAGCTCACCCGCTCGTCGCTGATCCGCCTGGTCGAAGGGATCCGGATCCTGGGGCTTCACCCGCAGGCGCGGCTTCTACTCTCGGGGGGAACTCCCTTTGGCGCGCCGCGCTCGGAGGCAGCGGTGATGGCGGATGCCGCCCGCCAGTTGGGCGTGAGCGCGGATCGGATCGTGCTTGAGGAGAGCTCGTGGGACACCGAGGGCCAGGCGGCCGGCGTGAGGCCCATCGTCGGCAGGGATCCCTTTGTCGTGGTCACGACCGCCTCACACCTGCGGCGGGCGATGGCGCTCTTCGAGGCACAGGGCCTCTCGCCCATCCCGGCCCCCGCGGAGCCGCACATCAAGCAGGGCACCTGCGCCATCCCGGACCTCCGGTGGCTCTATCCTAGCGCCGAAAACCTCCAGGTTTCCACGGTGGTTGTCTACGAGTTCCTCGGGATGGCATGGGCACGCCTCCGCGGAAAGGCATGAGCCGGAGCGCTCGCGCAACAGCCATCCCGGTAATAAAAGGACCATTGGTTCACTGCAGTAAGAAGGCGACCGGGGCGGCGATCGCGAAAAGGGGATCACAAGTCGCTGGCGCGCCCTCGCCTGCCGGGCGCGCCGCTCTCCTGAGGAGGCCTTATGTCTATCCCGTTCCTGGCCAAGCCGCACCAGACGCAGCCAAGGATACTGAAGTGGGCGGCGGAGCATCCGGAGCTTATCCGGCTCGATTCCGTGCGCCAGTACGTCGGGTTCGACGTGTACGCGGTGACGGTAACCGACACTTCGGTGCCTGATGAGAAGAAGACGTGCTGTCTCTTCACGCAGCCGCACGCGCACGAACCGGCGACGACTGCCGGCATGATGGACTTTCTTTGCCAGGTGATCGAAGGCCGGCACCTCGATGGCTCGCCCGCGGACCTCCCGCGTGAGGAGATCCTGCGGAACCTGCTCCTTAGCATCATCCCCGATGCCAACCCGGATGGGCGGTCGCGCTCGCCAGAGCTCTATTGGGATGGGAGCAAGTGGTCGAACGACGAGTTCTGGTACACCATGAGGGGGATTGACCCGCGGACTCTGAAGATGTGGGAGCGCTTCGATGAGTGGGACCTGCGCGAGCAGTCGCCGCGCCCGCTCACCATCGGGATCGTCTACGAGCAGGTAGGGCCGTTTGAATACGTGGAGCCAAACCGCAGTCACCGCTCGGCCTACTTCCGGCTGATCCATCACCTCCTGGGCCAGCGGCGCTACCATTATCTCCTTGACCTGCACCAGACGGAGTTCGAGCGCTCCGCGCACAACTGCATGGTGATCCTCCCGATCCTGCAGCCCGAGCTTCCCGAGGCGATCCGCTCCACCAACCAGGCGTGGGGGGAGGAGATCGTTGCGGCTTGGGCTGCTTCTGGCGCCAGCCCGCTCCCGGAGGTGGCTCCGCTGAACTATACGGGCGTGCAGGCGGAGTACTTCCGCCGCTCGTGGCGAGACATTGTCCACACCACCTCCAAGATCACCGTCGAGATACAGAATAACAACCCGCGCACGCCGCCGCAGGAGCAGGTGCGCCTGATGGACGTGGCGATGCGCGTGACGGTGGAGCGCGCGCTGCGGGAAGGAGCCGCCTGATGTTAAGGATTGACGCCTCCGCGGTGGGCGGGTTGCAGGCCGCTCTGGACCAGCTGCCGGAGACCGGCGGCACGGTGTATCTCCCGGCGGGGAAGTATGTGATTACGGAGACGGTGGAGAAGCGCCTGGCCGAGGGCCAGCATCTCTTCCTGGTGGGCGAAGGCCGCGCCACCGTGCTGGTGAACGAGAACCGGGATGGCGCGCCTCTCCTGCGCCTGGTGGGTGCCGTCGGGCAGTGGTGGCCAGACCTGAAGATCACCGTGCGCGACCTCACCTTTGTCGGCAACTATGACAGCGGCGATGCCCTCATCATCGACTATCCCAACGATACGATGGTAGATGGCTGCTTCTTCTACGGTCATGGAGGGCACGCGCTCTACCTGAAGACGCAGGGCACCAACGTCACCTGCCGCGATTGCTGGATGCGCGATTGCAAGCGGGGCGTGCGCGCCGAGAATATCCACCACCTGACGCTGCATGGCTTGCAGACGCGCAGCCGGGATGGCGGGCAGGTGCAGGCGGAGCACCTCTTCCTCGACCGCAACTGCCGCGAGGTCCGCGTGGTGAACAACCACTTCGCCTATGGGCACGCCGAGGCGATTATCCTCGACGGCACGGCCCAGCACGCCATCGTCGGCAATACGATTGAGGGCTTCCAGGTGGGCATTCTCGCCCGAAACGACCGCGAGCGCGACTGCCGAGACATCACCCTTGGCTCGAACTACATCCACTACGGCTGCGCCATCCATCTGGAGGGTGCCTGCAACGGCTTTGTGATCTCCGACAACATCATCACCGATGCGCACGCGGGCGCTGTCATCATCGAGCGCGCGCAGGAGAGCGGAGCGCATGCCATCACCGGCAACGTCATCCGCAAGAGCGTTTACCAGGGCCAGGGCGGCATCGCCCTGGGCGATAGCCGCGGGTGCAGCGTGGTCGGCAACGTCTTTGAGGAGGCGCACACCATGCCGGCGATCACTGCCGGCCCCGGCGGAGGCGAGCACGTCATCGCGTCGAACAACATCACCCGAGCCGAAGGCGAGCAGATTGTGGTGAAGGATGCTCCCGGGTGCCTGGTTTCCGGGAATCTGGTCAACGGCAAGAGGGTGGACCAGATACCGTAGTCCATCGGCATGGCCTATCCCCTTGTCAGGACAGGAGGTACATACAGGATGGAAGCCCGAGAGCAGCTCGCTCTTCACGGCGGGCCGAAGACGAAGACGACGCCCTATGGCACGGGCGTGAAGCATGATGCCACGGCGGAGGCGGAGGCGCTGCGCGCCCGTCTGGAGGCCGGGCCACTTCCCCTTGCCATGGGCCCCTCCATCAAGGAGTTGCGCCAGAAAGTGCAGGAGATGTTCGGGGTCCGCTTCTGCGTGCCCACCTCCTCGGGCACCGCGGCGGTCCACACCGCGCTGGCCGCCCTCGGCGTGACGCCCGGCGACGAGGTGATCACAACGCCGGTCACTGACCACGGCACCGTGATCGGGATCATGCAGCTCAACGCCATTCCCGTCTTTGCCGACGTGAACCCCGCGACGATGATGATCGACGCCGGCACCATCGAGCCGCACATCACCTCGCGGACCCGGGTGATCCTTCCCGTGCACCTGGCCGGCTGCCCGGCGGACATGGACGGTATCTGCCGCCTGGCGCAACAGTACGGGCTGAAGGTGCTGGAAGACTGCGCGCAAAGCTGGATGGCGGAGTGGAACGGCCAGCTGGTGGGTACCCTCGGGGATGCCGGCGTCTTCTCCATCAACGAGTCGAAGCATATCAGCGCGGGCGAGGGGGGCGTCCTCCTCACGAATGATGAGGAGGTCGCGCGCTACGCGGATCTCTTCGCCGATAAGAGCTATAACCGCTCGGGGCAGGGGCCCATTGACCCGGTGATGCCCGCGCTCAACTACCGGATGAGCGAGGTGAACGCTGTTCTGGCAATCGAGCAGCTGAAGAAGGTGCGTGAGGTGGCCGCGCGGCGCTGGGAGCTGGGCGAGCGCCTGGCGGCCGAGATCGAGGGGCTGCCGGGGATTCGCCTGCTGCGTCCCCCGGCGGGGAGCAAGTCGAGCTACTGGCATGGCGTGCTCCTGGTCGACAAGGAAGAAGCTGGGGTGGACGGCCCGGAGTTCACACGCGCCCTCGTCGCCGAGGGGATCAGTGCCTCGTGCCCCGTCTCCCGGAACCTCCTCGACTGGCCGCTCTTCCGCAGGCTGAACGAGGACCCGCGTGCCTTCCCCACCTACATCGCGCCGGGCCTGGAGAAGGGTCGATTCGCGTTGGAGAGCTGCCCCAACGTCCTGGCGCTGGCGACGCGGAGCGTGCGCGTGCACCTCAACGAGTTCTGCACCGACCAGGATATCGACGAGACGGCGCGCGCGATCCGCAAGGTGGCGCGCTGGTACCGCGGCTGAGGCCGCAGAGCTCGGAAAAAGCAATACGGGGCGCCAGGCGTAGCCTGGCGCCCCGTGCTGTGAAGTCACGCGTCAGAAGTCGTAGTTGTACTGCCAGTAGCGCCGGTCATCGAGGGTGTCCTTCTTCATCCACTTCACGTGGCCGTCGTAGAAGCAGACGTTCAGACCCTCGCCGTGTGGCGCCTGAACCCGGCTCTGGAAGTAGTAGCGGTAGGTATCTCCCACCGCCCTCCAGGACGCATAGCCGTAGCTGTCCGAGTCGCCAAAGAGGACCTTCTGAGACGGCTGCTGGATCTGGGCCATCGACTTGTTATCCAGGTCCATGTTGTCCCAATACCAGAGGCCCTTGCCCGGGCTTCGCGGCGCCGCCGGGCGCAAGATGCGGGTGTCGGTGGAGGAAGCCGGGGTCCGCGAAGGGCACAGGAGGATGCCGTTGTTCTTGATGTAGGGCATGAGCACCTCGAAGGTACAGACCAAATGCCCGTTGTTCGCATCCCCGCAGCGATGGATGGGCGTTCTCTCGTCGTAGTCCTGAATGTAGGCCAGCTGGGCCATCCCCAGCTGCTTCAGGTTGGACTGGCAGGTGCTCTTGCGCGCGTTCTCTCTCGCGCGGGCAAAGACCGGAAAGAGGATCGCCGCCAGAATGGCAATGATGGCGATGACCACGAGCAACTCGATGAGGGTAAAGCCCCTCTGTTCCCGTCGCATTTCCATGTGTGTTACCTCCCAAGAGTGCTGCCGGCGGCATTCCTTGGACTGCTTAGGCACGCGCCGCCCCGTCGGTCGCCCCATTGTAGCACTTGGGTGCTCTCTGGTCAACACCTTTCTGACGGCGCCAGTGGCCTGCGCGGTTTCCCGATGCAGGAAGGAACGCGAGGCTGCCGAAGGATGAGATGATGATGGGCCGGTGGGGCACTGCCCGAACAGAGCGGCCCGGTTCGCGCGGAACGGAAAGGTAGGGACATGGTGAGGATACTCTTTCTTCCGATCCTGTTTGTCTGGGCAAGCATCGCCAACGCGGCGGTGAAGCCCGGTGAGAACCTCCTGATCAACGCCTCTTTCGAGAGCCAGGAGCAGGATGGCCTCGCGTTCTGGGATAAGGGCGGGGTCAACGTGAGCTCCAGTCGGACCGGCGGGCCCGGCAACTCCGGCGTGTTGGTGTTCAGCAACCCGGAAGGCAAGAAGGGGGTCCGCTCCAACTGTCGCCAGCATGGCCAGCGGGTCGTCGCCGGCGAGACGTACAAGATGAGCGCTACCATCAAGACGCGGGGCTTCAAGAGCCCCCATTGCGGCGTCATCATCCACGATAACGGCTGGCACAAGGAGTACGGCATCAAGTCGTTCCCGGAGAACACCAACGGCTGGCAGCATGTGGAGCAGACGTTCGAACTGGGGCCGAGCCCGAACGACGTCTACGGAGTCGCCATCTTCGCCATCGATTACGTTGGCGAGATCCAGATCACCCAGGTCAAGCTGGAAGCGATCAGCGCGGGGGCCCTCGCCAAGAGTTCGCCGTCGCGGATTCTCACCGAGCAGACGCGGCCCCGGCTCGTGGCGATGCAGCCGCTGCTCAACGCGATTCCCCTTTCCAACCCCAAGCTCACCTTCCATTTCTTCGGCAAGACCGAACGTGCCCTCGGCGAGTATGACTTCGTCAGCACGATTGACGGCAACAAGGTCCGCAAGCAGCGTCTCGCCCCCAAGCGGAATACCCTGGATCTGTCGGGTCTGGCGGCGGGCGATCACCGTCTGGACGTCGCCATCGTTGAGCGTGCGTCGCAGACCGAAGTGTTCCGCATCTCGCACGTGATCACGCTGAAGGAATTCCCCAAGGTGGACACCTCGGCGCACCGGCGACTGAACAACCTCGTGGTCGAAGTGCTGGGAAAGCCGCTGAAGGCAACGGCTGCCCCGCAGCGCTTCGAGTTCAGTACTGTCCGCGATGGCTGGGTCTTCATCAAGGTGGACGCCGCGAAGGCGGATCCGGGGCTGAACGTCCGCGTGGGTACGAATGACACCGTCGTGACGGCCACTACCCCTCGCCTTGAGGCGTTTCGAGAGCTGCCGCGCGGGAACCACAGCCTCACCGTCTCCGGCGCCGCCTCGGGCGGGAAGATCGTGGTGCGCTCCATCGCGGAGGTGTTCAACTACCCGGCCTGCGCCAACAGCAAGGTCCCGCAGAATGGGGAGTACGACTGGGACTTCCATCGCCGGCACGTCTTCCCGGCTGTGACGACCCTCAACGGGGGCAGCGTTCCCGAGGGCAACCGCGCGGATGTGCGCCGCATGGGGCTCAAATGGCTGGCGAACGTCGGCACAACCCACCCGAAGGATGCCGCCGATCTCGTCGCGCGGATGTCACAAAGCCCGGGCATGACCGCGTCGTATTACGACGGCTTCACTGCTGACGAGCAGTTCTTCTCCAGCCCGGCCCTCGTGGATTACACCGAGGCCGTGCGGCTCTTGAAGAACCCCGAGAACCGGCTGGTCTATACCTGGATCGTCGGGAAGCCTGCGCTGCCCGGCATCCATACCGACTTCATCAGCGCGTCGCTCAATGCGTCGAAGGGTCGAGGCCGGCTTCTCTTCGAGATCTACTGCCACAGCCGCCCTAACGAGCAGGACGCCACCGACTACCTGAATGACCGGCTCATCGATACGATGAAGCGGCTTGAGGAGTATTACCCGAACGCCGGCGCCGGCACGGGGATGATCCTGGGCAACTTCAACCAAATCCCCATCATCTCCCTCGATGTGAACCCCGAGGTGGACTATAAGTACTACCTGGATATGCAGCTCCACCTCGTCGCCACCCACCCGGCCTTCAAGGACCTGGCGACGACGGGGTACTGGGGGAGCTACTACGACGACGAGGAGCTCTATCGCTGGTCCATGCGCCTGCTGCGCCACTACTGTGTTGAGGGCAACAAGGAGATGCTCTCGAAGCGCTACGGCTACCGCTACTCCCCCGGGCACCTCAGCAACTGCGACTTCACAGACGGGCTCAAGGGGTGGACGGCGGAACCGGCGGCCGCCATCCGCGCCGGTAGCTTTACCGGCTACGGGAAGGGCAGCCAGGGGCGCTGGGGCGCCAAAGCGGGAACGGGCGACACCTTCTGTGTCTTCAAGCGCGGCGCCGAACGTCCGAGCACGCTCACCCAGACGGCCACCGGCCTGACCCCGGGCAAGGTCTACACCCTCCAGTTCGTCACCGCCGACTACAAGGATATGGTCGCGCGCAAGGTTGCCCCCAAGCAACACCGCTTGGGCGCCGTCCTCGGCGCCGGCGCGGAGCTCATTCCGGAGAAGTCCTACGTCTTCGTGGACCGGCGGAACACGGGGAAGAAGGCGAACGATGGGTGGGCGCGGATCAACCTGCACCACCTGCGGTTCCGCGCGACGGCGCCTTCGGTCAAGATCACGTTCACGGACGCCGAAGCCGAGCCGGGAACGGAGACCGCGCTCAACTACATCATGCTCAAACCATACTTCGAGGACTAGGAGTACCCCGGTACTCACGGGCACGCGAGGTGCCCGGAGCACCGGCCCTCAT
>DUUU01000166.1 GCA_012841485.1 Armatimonadota bacterium | reverse complement strand
TGGTGCGGTCGGTCACCGTGACCAGGAGTCTGGTATCGGCGAGATCCATCTCGACGTGGATCTCACGCTCGAGGTAGGTGCCCTTGCCGGCGCCCTCGGGGAACTGGAGGGGGAGCTCCTTCGCGCCCAGCGACAGCTCGTCTTGGAACCGTCGGGAGAAGCCCTGGCACACCTCCAGCACCATGCGGTCGGCGTAGCGGTTGGGCAGGGTGTAGACCTTCTTCGCCTTGAACCCTGGCGGCGCGTTTTCCGGGATCACCTTGTCGAAGGTGTCGATCCCGGTGCGGATCCCAAACGCGGGCGTCTCGCGCGGGCGGAAGACCACTCCCTCGCACCGGCCCGTGAGGATCGCCGCGCACCGCGCCGCGCCATAGGCGACCGCGTACTCCTCGAACCCATCCTCGCACGGCTCCACATGGGGGAAGTGATCGACGAGCCGGCGGATCAGGGGCGAGCCGTTGAGCGCGCCGGTGATCAGGACGCGGTCTATCTGGTCATTGCGGAGGCCGTTCGGGGCATCGCGGTCGCGCGCGCCCTGCACCGCCATCTGGATCGCCGCGGTGATCTCGGTATCGAAGCTGGCCCATCGCTCCAGCTGGTCGAGCGCCAGCCGGCCGAGGCTCTCCTCGGCCCAGGGCACCGAAAACTCGAAGGAGGTCTCGCCGCTCAACTGGTGCCGGGCCTCGCGCAGGACACGCCGGAGCTGTTGCCGCAGCCAGCGCTCGTACTCCACCGGGTCCATCTGATCCCCGGCGGCCTGCTCTTCTGTCGAGGGGAGCGGCGGGATCTGCAGCCGGCCCCTCTCGAACATCTCGAGCAGCCGGGCGTCGATCCTGTCGCCGCCGACCGGCTCTCCCTCCTCTGTAACTGCGTGCGCCTCGCTCAGGAGCTCGATATCGATGTAGGCCCCCTGCTTGCTCAGCCGGACCACGCTCGCGGTGCACCGCGTGGCCCCGGCATCGAAGACGAGAATCCGCTCGCTGCCTTCCTCAATCTGCTCGTCAATCCGATACCCCAGAACAGCCGCCTCCGGCTCGTTGATCAGCCCGGCCACGGGGAGACCCGCCAGCGAGCAGGCGTTGCGGAGCGCCCGGCGCTGCTTCAGCGTGTACGAGTAGGGAACGGAAAGCACGGCGTCAATGACGCGCGCGGCGCACTCCGCCTGGAGATCAAACTTGAGCTTGGAGAGCAGGCGCTGGACAGCCGTCTTCCGCGCGTTCGCCCCGCGCTCCTGGAGGATGCCGTCCTTCAGGTGGTCAAACAGCTCCACCCCATCCCGATAGGCGACCTCCAGGGCACTGGCGCCGGCAAGCCACCCGCCCTCCTCATGGTCGCGCGCCACCACCGCCGGGCAGGAGCGAAAGCCCATCGTATCGGGCGTTGGCGAGTGGCTGTTCACGTTGCGCCAGGGCGCCATCCGGCAGGAGGCATTCCCCAGGTCCACGCCGATAACGATTGGCGGCCTCTCAGCAATCCGTGCCATGGTGTCATGCCCCTTCCGTGCCGCTGCTCGCGTGCCCGATACTCTCCTCGAGATCGGCAAACAGCTGATCCAGCTCGTCGTCGATGTTGTAGAGCCGCCCTCCCGTGCCAGCGACCACGGTGTCATACTCCTGGCAGAACGGCCCGACCACATCGACTCGAATGTTGTGGGCAGCCAGTTGCGAGACCAGTTGCTCTAGCGAGCCCTTCTCCGGCCGGTGCGGGGGCGCGTCGGTAACGAGCACGATGTGATGCCGGGTGTCTCCCTCGCGGAAGGGAAGCCGGAGCGCCACGGCCAGTGCATCGAGCGCCGATTCCCGCTCGTCTCCCCCGTCGTTCTCGTTCAGGCTTCCAACGCGCGTGATGAAGAGGCGCGGGTCCGGGGTGAAGGAGTAGACCGTCTCGCGCTCGCCGCCGGCGCGGTCGCCAAAGCTGATCGCCGCCAGGCGGAGATCCAGATCACTCTCGGCAAGGGCGTTGACGAAGCGGGTGCAGCAGTGGCGCAGCTTCTCGAGGTGGTCGCCATGCACCATGCTCCCCGTGGTGTCGATGCAGAAGACGAGGTCCAGCTCCGGGGTCACCTGCAGCCGTGCCGATCCCGATGCCTGGACGCTATGCTGCTCGTACTCCACCGTGGCCCGGATGGGGGTGCCCGTCTTCCTCACCCGCGCCGTCACCTCTGGGAGCGCGCGGTCGGTGCGGTACTGGATGGTGAGCTCAACGGGAGTCCCTTTGGGCACAGAGGCCGGACCCAACTTGAGGGTGCCCACGTACTTCGCTCCCGGGGCGCCGTCCTTCTCGCCCTCATAGAGATCGACGGCGACGGTGTCGCCTCGGGGCCACTGCAGCCGAAGCGTGCGCTTCGCCTGCTCGATCTCGGTGCCCCGAGCGAAGAGCGGCCTGAATTGAGTGAGGGAACCCGGCACGCGCAGGTAGACAGTGTCGAGGAGGATATCGACCAGCTCAATTCGCTCGTCGCGCAGGTCATAGGAGGTGGCCACGCGCGCGGCGCCGCGCGAGACGACGAGATCCGGATTGGCATCGGCGAGCACCTTGCGAACCCCGCCATCCCTGCCGTCGAACGCCTTCTCGCCCATGAACTGGCGAACAGCCTCTCGAATCGCGGGCAGGCGCGTCGAGCCACCGACAAGGACGACCATATCGAGCTCGGCGCGAGAGATTCCCGCGTTCTCCAGGGCGAGCGCCATCTGCTCGTTGGCCACACGCAACAGGTCAGCGATGGTCTTCTGCAGATCCTCCTGGGTGATCTCCACGCGCACGGTCTGAGGAGGCCGCCCCGGCGCCACGAGATGGGGGAGCACGGCGACCACGGAGCGCCGGCTTTCATCGGAGAGGCTTTTCTTGGCGGCCTCCGCAACCTCGAGGATCTTCGCGCGGATCTTGAGCGCCCACTCCTCCTCGCTCGCCAGGTCGAAGCCCGCATGCAACACCTTGGGGCGGATCAACTGATCGGCGATCCGCTCGTCAATCTGGGCGCCGCCCAGGCGGTGTACCCCCGCCTTAGAGAGAACGCGATACTGCCTGCCCCTGGCATGGACAACACTGCAGTCGAAGGTGCCGCCGCCGAAGTCGTAGACCATGGCGACATACTCGCGCTCGGGATCCTGGGCCACGCTCTCATAGCCGATAAGCGCGGCCACGGGCTCCGGCAGGAGCATCAGCGTCTCCAGGCCGGCGATCCGCGCCGCTTCCTCGGTGTGCTCGCGCGCCAGCGTGTCAAACTTGGCCGGCACGGTGATCACCGCCTGCTTCACCTCGCCATCGGTGAAGCGTTCGGCCTCCGCCTTCAGATACTTGAGGATCTCGCCCGAGATCTCGGCGGGGGTGTACTCCCGGCCATCCAACACGAACCGGTAGTCCCTGCCCATCTCTCGCTTGATGTTGAGCACGACCTCCCGGTGTTTGGGCACGCGCATCACGTAGGCCTGCTCGCCTACGACCGTGCGTCCTCGCTCGCGATCAAACCACACCGCGGAGGGCACAATGGGCCCGCCTTCACCGCCGAAGGAGACGTTGCGTATCCGCCGGGCTACGGAGTCCCAATAGGCCACCTCGCACGTACTGGTGCCCAGGTCAATCCCCACGGAAATGGCGTTTGCCATCACAAAGATCCCTTCGTTCCAAGGTGCTCCTCTGCCACCGCCAGGGCGGCGCCTCGCGCCGCGAAAGACTCCGGCCTTGGCGCCAGATGCACCGGAAGATCGCCGCATGTCCGGCGCACGGCGCTCTGAAACTCGTGCCAGCGGGCCGCCTCGCCCGACACCACCACCCGGAGCGGCGTGTCGCAGCGGCTCATCACCGTCTCCAGCGCACCACTCAGCGCGTCAACCGCCGTCGCAAGGGCCAGCCGACACTGCGCGAAGAGCGCCTCGCGCGTGATCGAGAGTACCGCGCCGCGGGCGAGAGCCCGGCCCCTCGGCACCGGCGGGATCGCGCACCCAAAACGCTCCCGGTCGGCAAGCCAGAACCGGCGCAGCAGATCTCCTCCCGCCGCGAGGAGACGCGCCCTCTCCTCGGCCTCCAGATCGCACCAAAGCCTGGCCCCGCCCGGCATGGCTGCCGGC
>DUUU01000015.1 GCA_012841485.1 Armatimonadota bacterium | reverse complement strand
TTCGGGGCTTCTCCTCCCAGCTACCGCCGTTTTGAGACATCTGGGAGTATCCCCAACCCAGCTCGGCAGGGCTTCGCTCGCAAGCAGCGCGGTGATTTATCGCCGCGCGCTGGGTTGCGCACTGCCCCCGTGGCTTCGGATTCCTTATATCTTCCTATGTCGGAATCCCAGGCGCCGTCGCGGCCGGAAGCCGGTTCCTCGACCCGGTAGCCCCCTGGCCATCAGCGCGGCACGCGCCGGAAGAGCCGGGTGGATGCCGGCGCGAGCTCCAGGTTCACAATCCCATCCGTTGCTTCCAGCATCTCGCCGGTCGTCAGGTCGACCAGGCGCTCTGGGCCGGGCAGGCGCACGCGCTTCTTGCCGCCCGTGCGGGTGTGGAGCAGGAGGAGCGACCGGTTGGCCAGGAGCACATCCTCCGGATCATCCAGGTAGCGGTGTACGCCAGCCTGGTCCAGGAGGGCCGCCAGGAAGTGGCGCGAGACGAAGGGGAGGGCCACGACCACGGAGGTCCACCCGTCAAAACGGCGCTCCGCCAGCACCCCATACCGGCGCCCGGCGTGGGGGATCTGCCCGAGCACTGTCGCCTTCGGGTCGGTCACGGCAAAGAGCGGGCCTTCCACGAGATCTGGGTCGCCCAGAGTGGCTACCTCTTCCGTGCGAACGCTTCCCTTTTGGGCCAGGAGATCGCCAATGGCCAGGGCGTAGTCCGTGCCTGGCTGGAGATCGGCAACCAGCTTGATCGCGCGGATCGGGAACTGGGGTCTCTCGGCGCGCTCCTGAGCATAGGATGCGAGGTTGAAATCGGCCAGCGGGAAGGAGAGCGTCTGCCACGCCGAGCGCTCGACCACCACTCGCGGGCCGCTCCAGGGAATCCCGCGGGCATCCACCAGATCGATTCGGAAGGAGAAGGGGCCTCTCAGGGTGCGCACGCGCAGACCAAGGGCATCACACGCCGGGAGCGGCGCCGTGCAGTGGATATCGGTCCACGACGGGCCCTTTCCGCGGAAGCGCCACACGATGGCGTCTTCCTCCTTGCGGAGCGAGTGGTGCTCATACTCCTTCGCCATCGTCTGCTCCGAGCGCGGGTTCACCCAGTTCGCCGCGTCGAGCGCGCCCGCGAGCGGCTGCGCGGCCTGCACCGTCACCGTGCTTCGCGCGGTCCGGGGCAGCGTGGCCGTCAGGGGATGGCGCGTCTCCGTGATCTCGGCCACCAGCCGCGTCTGGACCGGCACCATCTCCATCTTCATGCCTGTCAGGGCTTCGAGGCCCTCTGTCATGGCGCCGCGCGGGGCGAGGAAACCGCTGCCATAGAGCCACACCGCCGTTCGCCCTTTCTGCCGGACCACCCGGGTGATGCGCTCACGCTCGGCATCATCCAGGTAGAAGCAGTTGAGGAAGATGTAGACGCGATAGTCGGGAAGCCCGGGGCGTTCCAGGTCATCCAGCAAGATCGTATCGAAGGGGGCGCCCGCGCGGAAGAGCTCCGTGTAGACGCCGGTGATCAGCCGGTAGCCCAGAGTGGGCGGATACCCCAGTGAGTACATGCTCTCTGGGTCGCAGACGAGCGCGACCTCGCTGGCGGAGGTGCCGTCCCACTCCTTGGCCTGGGCACCCAGCGCGCGCAAGCGGCCAATCTCAGCCAGCACCTCGGGATGATCAAACCACCCTTTGTTGCGACCGGCGCCGAAGTCGACCCACCAGAGCCCGCTCCCGCGGATGAGGGCATGTCCCGCCTCGCGCCGGATCAGCGCGATTGTCTCCTCGGGCGAGCGTGCCTGGATCATGCGGTCATCGGCCAGATGGGTGCGCGTGTCCGCCTCGTAGAGATGCAGCTTGCCATGAAGCCGCAGGCTCTCCATCACCGTGCGGATCTGGCCGTCGCCACCGATCGCCCGCGCCTGCGTGTGATAGCCGTAGGGCGAGGTGAGGAAATCGACGAGTGGCGATTGCAGGATCTCGCCGAGGAGGATGTGCCACCCCTCTGGGGGATAGCCCATGCCGAAGTGATAGCCGTACCAGGCGCCGGTGAGCGCGCGCCCTTTCGTCTCCTCTTTCACGATGCGGCAGTAGGCGAGGAGGCAATCGGCCACCACGCGCTGGTGACACCGGTAGTAATCGATGACTCGCCGGTCGGTGCCGCCCGGGTCGCGGAAGATGAGGCGCGCGGCGCGGAGGCGCTCTTCGCGGCCAGGCACCCGAGCGTCCTCAAAGCGCGCGCCCGGATCCTTCCAGGCGATGCGCAACGCACCCTCGTTCCTGTAGGTCTCGCGCAGCCAGGCGCGAAACCGGCGGGTCATTGCCGGGCCTGTATCGGGCATATCCCGGGCCATGCCGTAGTAATGCCACTCGCAATAGACGCCGTAGTTGGGCTGATAGCCAATGATCCGCCGGCCCCAGGGCACCCTCTCCAGGTGGCGCAGCGCCACGCGCACCGCCTCGCCCGTGTCGCGCATCCACGTTTCGGAAGCCATCGAGGCGGCCTCGAAGCGCGCGATCTGGTCCTGGCCTCTCTCCGCCGGGCCGGTGGCATAGCCCACCCACTCCTCCTTATGGGCGTCGAGCCACCATCGAGGGGCATCCAGACGGAGCCCCAGGAGGATGCGCGCCTCCGGGTCTACAATGAGGATCTTCCGGAGGAGCTGGTCCCAGGGCGCAAAATCGTACTCTCCGGGCGCTTTCCAGACGGCATCGAGCCGGGCAACCACGTGGTAAAGATGGATGCCCGCGTCGCGGAACTGGCGGACGAGCGCCGCACCCTGGGGCGTGTTTGGGTCGAGATCACGCGGGCTGTAGAGCACGGGTGGCACATCCCGGCCATCCACCTCCAGAACGGGCCAGCCGCGCTGGTAAGCCACCTTCGCCCGCGAGCGCGGCGCCTTCTCCAGGAAGGCCAGGGCCGCCTTCTCCTCCTGCTCCTCGCGAAGGATCCGCTCCTCGCGCGCCTGCCGCTCGGCGGGAGTGGCGCACGCCTCGGCGCCGTAGCCCAGGGCATACCACGGTGACATGAAAGCGTCGCCGATCTCTCTGGCGGCCACCCAGGCGGAGTCGTCAAACCCGTTCCGGTTCCACCCTTCCGGGCCCTCGCGAGAGACCCGCCAGCTGGCATCGGTGACGACGCGGGCCACCTTGCCCGAGGCGAGGGTCACCTCCAGGGCGGCGATCACCCCGCCGGGGCCGGTGACGTTCTGCACGCGTACGGCCAGCAGGTTCTCCCCCGCGCGTAGGAGCGGCAGCGCCTCGTAGCGATTCCGCTCTTCGGCCACCTTCGGCACCGGCTCGCCGTTGAGGAACGCCTCGAAACGGTCATCCGCCACGAGCGTGAAGCTGGCTGCCACAGGCGCCTCCGGGAGCGTGAACACCTTGCGGAAGAAGCGCCACTGGTTCGCGCCTTCAGTTGCCGCCTGCTCCGGGTACCACAGCCACCGCGCCGCGGACTCCATCGCGGCCGCGGAGCACGGTGATGGCACCACCAGGAAGGCAAGGAGCGCCAGCCACCGTCGGGCGGACCGGCGTCGCTGGCCGGCGGTGATCCGAAAGCCGAAGGCAAAACGACTGAGTGACATCCTCTTCTCCTCGTTGGCGTCTGCAAAGAGAGCGGGCCGCCATCCCCAGGGATCCAGGTCTCCGTTTATACTCTCACCCTTCCGCAAACGCCCCTCAAGATCCTGTGCGGGCTTGCGCGGCAAGAGTAGATAGGGGCAGCGCGCTCTGGTATAATGGGGCGGGAGGTTGAAGAGGCGATGCAAAGATCGGAGTGGGAGCGCGTGCCTCGCATGAAGCTGGCACACCTGCCGACGCCGCTCGAGCCCGCGCCGCGGTTGGGAGAAGCGATCGGCCTGCGCCACCTGTGGGTGAAGCGCGACGATCTTACGGGCCTGGCCGCCGGCGGCAACAAGGCGCGCAAGCTGGAGTATCTGATGGCTGAGGCCCAGGCGTTGGGCGCCACCACCGTCATCACCTTCGGCGCGATCCAGTCGAACCACGCCTGCATGACGGCAGCCGCGGCCGCGCGCCTGGGGATGTCGGCCGTGCTCGTTCTCAGTGGCGCCGAACCGGACGAGGCACGGGGCAACCTGCTTTTGGACCGGCTGCTTGGAGCGCGCGTCCT
>DUUU01000165.1 GCA_012841485.1 Armatimonadota bacterium | reverse complement strand
CTTGATCTCCTCGCACAGCGCCGACACCTGAGCGGCGTTCCGATCGAGCGTGCGCCGAATCGCCTCCGGCTGTTCGTGGATTTCTTGGAGCATTAAAGACATTTGGAAGAAACCTCCTTCTACATGTTGAGGATATTCGCCACAATCGCTCCGGTTCCTGCGCTCTCAGGGGAGAAGGCGCCCGCACCGTGGAACTGGAAAGCATGCGCGCCCCCCCCACATCCTGCTACGGGGCGCCTATTCCAGAGCGCATGGCCCGCAGACCGAGGGGGCAAGAGAGGTAGCGACACCCGATGAGAAAGAGCCGAGCCTTGGAGAAGATGCGCCGAGGTGAATGCGCCTTCTCCTGCAACATCAGTATGGCGCCGTCTCCCGAGTTGGTGGAGATGGCCGGCCTGGCAGGCTTCGACGCGTGCTGGATCGACATGGAGCATCGTGATTACACCTATCGCGAAGTCAACCACATGATCCGCGCGGCGCGCGTCGTCGATATGGACGCGCTGGTGCGCATCCGCCGCGAGGGCTACTTCAGCTACTTCCGGCCCCTGGAGGCAGGTGCCGCAGGCATCATGGTACCCCATTGCCTCTCTGGCGAGGACGCGCGCATCGCGGCGCGCAACTCGCGCTACCACCCGATCGGCCTGCGTGGCCTGGAGACGGTGGGACCAGACGCCGATTACGCCAACGCCCCCGCGCGCGAATATATGTCCTGGGCAAACCGCGAGACCTTCGTCGCCGTCCAGATCGAGGACCGCGAAGCCGTCGAGGACCTGGACGCCATTGCGTCCACACCGGGCATCGACATGCTCTTTCTCGGCCCGGCCGACCTGACGCAGAGCTACGGGATCCCGCTAGAGTTCACACACCCCCTCATCCGCGAGGCCGCCGAGAAGATTGCCGCGGCGGCAGAACGCCACGGCATCTTCTGGGGCACCACGTGTGCCGGTCCCGAGGCCGCGCGCCCCTACATCGAGATGGGCGCGCGCTTCGTCAACGTCGTCTCCGATTTCGGATTGCTGCACGCCGGCCTGCATCGCGTCCATGACGAATGCGAGGCGCTTCTGCGCTCGCTGAAGCCAGGGGCTCGGGAAAGCGGAGCGGCGAGTGGCGCGGAGGAACCCCGCGCGTGATTCCCTCGCTCGCATCCCCGGATCTGGCGCTTCTCGCTGCCCTCGCCCTTGGCCTGCTCGCGCTATCGGCCAGGCACGGATCGCGCGACAGCACGGCACATCTGGGCCAGCCGGTGGAGGCGGCGATCCCGATGCGCGACGGCAAAACGCTGGCCGCCGATCTCTACCTCCCGAAACGGCCGGGCGCCTACCCCGCCCTCCTGATCCAGACGCCCTACAGCCGCAAGCAGGTCGGCGCCGCGCTCCCGAATGCCGGCAAGGCCGGCCCCCTCGTCGATCCCGAGCAGTATGCCCTGGTCGTCGTGGATTGGCGCGGCTTCCATGGCTCGAAGCCCGCCGGAGAGGGAGCGCGATTCCATCCTCGCGGCCAGGATGGCTACGACACGGTCGAGTGGATCGCGCGCCAGCCCTGGTCCAACGGGAAGGTGGGCTCATGGGGACCGTCGGCACTCGGCAGGATTCAGTTTCTGACCGCGAGGGAGCAGCCGCCCCACCTCGTCTGCTGCGTGCCCATCGTCGCCTCGCCCGCCGTCACTTACGCGGACTACTATGACAATGGCGTCTTCCGCGAGGCGCATGTGAAGCTCCTGGACCGATTGGGGTTCGGCGTCCTGCGAATGGCCCGCGCGGCCCCAAGCAGCGCCGCGCCGCTCTACCGGGTGGCCGCGAAGGCCCTCCAGCCAGAACGGATCAACGTGCCGATGCTCTTGATCACAGGGTGGTACGACCCGGGAGTCGCCACGCAAATGCGTGCCTTCAAGGTGCTCCGCGCCCAGGCCGGGGAGGCCACGCGCCGACACACCAAGATGCTCGTGGGTCCCTGGCACCACACCGCCATCGGGCAGGCGCGGCAGGGCGCGCTGGAGTTTCCGGGCGCCGTGGGCGAAAGCGAGCGGGTAGCCCGTCTCTTCCTGGACTACTGGCTGCGCGGGGAGAGGCACAACGGCTGGGATGAGCTGGCGGCGTTCCGCTGGTGGCAGATGGGCGAGGAGGGATGGCACGACGCCGCTGATCCCGGCGCCGTGGTCACCACAGATTGGCTACTGACGCTTCACGGCGATGGTCGCCTGGATGAGCGCCCGGCGGGAGCGGCAGAGCCGGCCCGTGCCTATACGGCCGATCCGGCGAATCCGGTGCCGACGCGCGGCGGCACGAACATCGGCTATGGCACCGCGGGCGGCATGGGGATCGGGCCGCTGGATCAGTCGGCTCTGGAAGGACGCCCCGATGTGCTGGTCTACACGACGCCGCCCGTGGAGAAGGCACGCCGGCTTTTCGGCTCCGCCGTGCTCCAGTTCCGCTTCACCATCGACCGCCCAGACGCCACCTTCGCGGTCCGGCTCTGCGATGTTCACCCGGATGGCCGGTCGTTGCTGATCTGCGATGGAGCCACGCGCGTCCGCTACCGCGATGGCAGCGGGCGGCCGTCGCATGTGGTGCCAGGGGATATGTACACCGCGGCCCTCACGCTGCCGCCAATGGCGGTCACGCTGCCACCGGGCCACCGCCTCCGGATTTCTATCGCCGGCTCCAACCACCCTCGTTTCGAGCTAAACCCGCACACCGGTGCCGACCCCTTTGACCGGGCAACGGCCGTCCCTGCGCGCTGCACGCTCTTCCACGATGCCGCCCGCCCCGCGACGCTCCGGGTGCCGTTGCTCCCATAGAGGGCGAGGCCGAAGCTCACCCGTGCCGATGCGTGCCCTCGGCCTGGCCGGACTCGCCGCTGAGGTCAGCGACCGGGATCGGCAGGGGGCACGCTCCGCGGCATTCAGCATGGGCATGCTCTCCACCCGATACGCGCCCGGACGGAACCGCAGCGCGGTGAGTGCCTCGAAGGAGGCGCAGGGCGTTGGCGGTAACGAGCAGCGAGGTGCCCATGTCGGCGAGCACCGCCAGCCAGAGGGTGATGAACCCGGCGAAGGTGATCGCCACGAAGAGCGCCTTCACCGCGATGGAGAAGAGGATATTCTGGCGGATGATGCGCACGGTTTGCCGGCTGAGCCGGACGATGAAGGGGAAGCGCGACAGATCGTCCGCCATCAGGGCAACGTCGGCGGTCTCGAGGGCGACGTCGGTGCCGGCGGCGCCCATCGCCACGCCCACGGAGGCAGCGGCGAGCGCCGGAGCATCATTGACGCCATCTCCCACCATCGCCACATGCTCGTAGCGCGCGATCAGGTCATGGACTACCTCCACCTTCTGCTGTGGAAGGAGCTCGGCGTGGAACTCATCGATGCCCAACTCTCGCGCTACGGCGGCGGCCGTGCCGGCGTTATCGCCCGTCAGCATCACCGTGCGCTCGATGCCGGCGCGCTTTAGCTCGCGGATCGTGTCGCGCGCGGCAAGGCGTGGCTGATCGGCGGCAAGGATCATGCCCACCAGGCGCTCCTTGGTGCCCAGCAGGAGAGCGGTGCGCCCCCGCGCCTGCTCCTCGGCGATGCGGTCGCGCACCGGATCCAGCGAAACGCCGATCTGCTCCAGGAGCCGCGGCCGGCCAATATAGTACTCCTCGCCGTCGACGCGCGCGCGCGCGCCCTGCCCGGTGATCGATTGGAAGTCGCTCAGTTCGGGCCAGCGCAGGCCTTCGAAGTAAGCTTTGCGAAGCACCGCCTCGGCCAGCACGTGCTCGGATCGGGACTCGATGGCAGCTGCCAGCCCCAACACCTCCTCCTGGGATCTCCCATCGAGCGGGATCACCTCCAGGATATCCGGAGCGCCGCGAGTGAGGGTCCCGGTTTTGTCGAACGCGACCACCCGCGCCCGGCCAATCTCCTCCAGGTGAGCGCCTCCCTTGACGAGCACGCCACTGCGCGCCGCCGCCGAGATCGCCGAAACCACGGAGACCGGCGTTGAGATGACGAGCGCGCACGGACACGCGATGATCAGAAGGGCGAGGGCACGGTAGAACCAGGTGCCGAAGGCGGCACCGAAGGCAAGCGGGGGCACAACCGCGATCACCACCGCCAGCGCGATGATCGCCGGCGTGTAGTAGCGCGCGAAGCGATCGATGAACTGCTCGGAGCGCGCCTTTTGTGCCTGGGCATCCTCTACCAGGCGGATGACACGCGCCAGCGTTGTGTCTTCATACTCGCGCGTGATCAGCACTTCCAGCGATCCATGCCCATTGATGCTCCCGCCATAGACATCGTCGCCGACGCCCTTTTCCCTTGGGAGCGATTCCCCGGTGATGGGCGCCTCGTTCACCAGGCTTGAGCCGATGACGACGGTGCCATCCATGGCGAGACGCTCGCCCGGCTTCACCACCATCACCTCGCCAACCCGGATCTCCTGCACGGGGAGGACGAGCTCGCTGCCATCCCGGCGCACGGTGGCCTGATCGGGCGCCAGGCGCATCAACTCGCGGATCGCGTTGCGCGTCCGATCCATGCTGTACGATTCCAGGAGCTCGGCAACGGAGAAGAGGAAGACCACCGAGGCCGCCTCGGCCCACTCCCCAATCGCCAGCGCGCCGATGACGGCAACGGTGAGCAGGAAGTTGATATCCGTAGCGAGACGCGTTCGCAGGGCCACCAGCGCGCTGCGAAGCACATAGACGCCCCCCAGAAGAATCGCCAGCACATAGAGGGCTCCTTGCACGACGGCCGGCCCTCCGAGGAGGCTCATGAGCAGCGCGGCGCCCAGGGCGATCCCGGAGAGAATGGTGAGCACCAGACGTGTGTTCTTCTCCCAGAACGCGGGCGCCTCCGGTTCATGCGTCGGATTTCCCTCGATGCGCGCCTCGTAGCCGGTCTCTCGAACCGTACGCGCGATCCGGTCGAGCGAGAGCACCGCCGGATCGTAACGCACCTCCATGCGCCCCGTCGCGAAGGTCACCTGCGCGCTGCGCACCCCAGGGAGCGCCGCTACGGCGCGCTCCACCTTGCGCACGCAATCGGCGCAGTCCATGCCGCCAATCTCCAGCACCCCCGATTGGACCGGCGCGCGTGGCTCTTCGACACGGTAGCCCAGATCCGTGACGGCGCGCGCGATCTCGGCGTAGGAGGCGCGGCGCGGATCGTACTCCACCGCCAGCCGCGAGGCCGCGAAGGAGAGCTCCGCGTGCTCTACCCCTGGAATGGCGAGCACCGCGCGCTCCACCTTCTGCGCGCAATCGGCGCAATCCAGACCGCGAAGGATCAGCGTGTCGTGGCTGCGATGCTCGGCCACCTCCGCGCCGGCCAACTCGGCGGCCTCTTCGATGCGCTCCGGGGTGATCGCAGACCCCTCGTAGGTGACCACGAGCTGGCGGGCTGACCGGTCCACCTCAACCGCGCGCACGCCGGGCACCACCAGCATGCGCCCCCTAAGCTCCTCGGCACAGCGGACGCACTCCTCACCGCCGGGTAGCAATACCGGCAGCAGCAGGCTCTTCGTCGCCACTGCTCTCCTCGCCTTTCCCGTCCGCCCCCATTCCCGAGCGGTGCTCCATATGCTCGAGCCCCTGCTGGAAGAGGGTGCGGATATGATCGTCATCCAGAGTGTAGTATACCCACCGACCGTCTCGACGCGAGCGCACCAGCCGCAGCGAGCGCAACAGCCGCAGCTGGTGAGAGACCGCGGACGCGGTCACCCCCAAGAGCGCCGCCAATTCACCGACGCATAGTTCCGCTCGCGAGAGCGCGAAGAGCAGCTTCACCCGCGTCCGATCCCCCATCGCCTGGAAGGTCTCCGCGAGGTCCGCAAACACCGCGTCCGGCACCATCTGGCGCTGCACCGCTTCCACACGCTCTCTGCTCGCTTGTGAGAGTTCGCCGCTCTCGCCCGCGTCCATATGTTCCCTCCGCACACCTGAATAATTGCTCAACTCTGCAACCATCATACCACCGGCACGCCGACCCGTCAAGCAGTTTCGTGGGTTGGTAGAATTCCGAGAGAAGCCAGGCCCGGGCGGTGGCGGGAACCGGAAACAGGACAAGCACCAAGGGTTCGCCCCTATCGAACGTTCACCCGGGCCTCGCGAGGATGGCTCGTCAGCGCGGCAAGAGGAGATCGGACGGGACGCGGGAGGCAGCCGCGAACGGGAGATCGGCGGGCTCGCGACTGCTTTCCGCATTCGAATGACCTGCTAGGGGTTGTTGTGCGCCCAAATGGACGACGAGTCCGTTTTCATAATCGTACTCGTCTTGTACCACTTCACATGGCCGTCGAGCATCAGGCAGTTTGCCCCCTCGCTGTGCCGCGAGGAGACCGCGTAGTTCACATAGTCGTACGGCGGCGTTGCGTAGCAGTGCGGGCAGTAGATGGCCGCGCACCCGCCCGTCCCTTCCCCCGTCGTGCCCGTATGACTATCGGCGAGCATCAGCGCATCGGCCGGGCGCTGGAACTGCGCGAGGGTCACATCCAGGCCTGCCCACAGATCCTCCTTCGGGTAGCAGATGATGTGCCGCCAGTTCGCTCCATAGCCGAGGTTCGTGTTGAGGCTCGGGCACTTCTTGAGCAGGGTGTTCTTGATGTAGGGATCGATCACTTCGTGCCAATCATTGCTATCCGTGGGCACGTTCTTCAGCGTGTACTTGGGGAACATCTCGTCGTAATCCTGCGCATAGGCGAGGATCGCCAGGCCCAATTGCTTCAAGTTCGAGGCGCAATTGGTCTTTCGCGCGTTCTCCCGCGCCCGAGCGAAAACTGGAAAGAGGATCGCCGCGAGAATGGCGATAATCGCTATCACCACCAGAAGTTCGATCAGGGTGAAGCCGTGCCTTCCTGGCGGCACGGCGCTGCTTCGTGACCGCATCGTTCTCTCCTCTCGCTTGCGAGGCCGAGCGTGACGTCACCGCAGGGGCCGAGGAAACCTCGCCCCTGCGTCTGCGCGGCACGGCGGGGATGCTATCCGGCAGGCACTACTGCGTGTAGCGCGAATCCCAAAGCCCGCGTGTCTCTCGGATCACGGATTGGCGCATCCACTTTACGTGGCCGTCGGCGAATCCGACATTGCTGCCCTCCATATGACGCCCCGTGGGGTGGAGGTAGCTTGGATCGGTGGTGTCGGTTTCGCGGGTCCAGTAGCCCAGCCAGGCGGTTGCAGCCGTGCCATCGCCGCTCTCGCAGATCATCAACAGGCCCGCGGGCTTCTCGATCTCCGCCAACGAGCGGTTCGCAACGCCGACGTTCACGCCCGCAGGCACACGAGAGAGATTATAGCCATAGCCCCAGCACCCGCGCGCCACGTTCTTTGCGGTGGCATTCGATGGGCAGCGGGTAATATCCATACTCTTCACGTACGGCTGCACCATGCCAGTCCACATGTAGTAGTCTCCACTCGCGGGCTGATGGCAGTGCCTGGGCGTCATCTCATCATAGTCCTGGGCATACTGGAGAACCCCGAGCGCGAGCTGCTTGATGTTCGACTGGCACGTGCTCTTTCGCGCGTTCTCCCTGGCCCGGGCAAAGACCGGAAAGAGGATCGCCGCGAGAATGGCGATAATCGCTATCACCACCAGCAGTTCGATCAGGGTGAAGCCGTGCCTTCCTGGCGGCACGGCGCTGCTTCGTGACCGCATCGTTCTCTCCTCTCGCTTGCGAGGCCAAGCG
>DUUU01000164.1 GCA_012841485.1 Armatimonadota bacterium | reverse complement strand
GGCATCGGGAGCTCTCCGGAGCGCGTCTTCGGTTTCGGTGATGACTCCGGTATCTACCACGGCTATGGCCGGCGTCTGGCGGAGGAGGGGTATGCGGTTCTGGCGCCGTTCAACATCACCGAGGCCGCGCCGCGCGCCCGCTACCAGCGGATGGCGCTGATGCTGGGCAAGACGCTCTGGGGCCTGGAGATCGCCAAGATCCGCTGCCTGCTCGACTATGCCTGCGCCCACCCGCAGGTCGATCCCGACCGCGTCGCGATGTGGGGCATCTCCCTGGGCGGTGCCTACACGATGTTCACCACGCCGCTCGAGAAGCGGATCAAGGTGGCGATCCCGTGCGCCTGGTTCAACCACCGCGTCCGCAAGATGGTGATCGATGACCCGCGCCATTCGTGCTTCCTCTCGACCAACGAGGAGCACATCTTCATCCCTGGGTGGCTGCGTGAGTTCACCGATAGCGATCTCGTCTCCATGATCTGCCCCCGGCCGCTGCAGATCCAGTGCGGCAAGGCGGATGGCATCGCCTGGTGGCCGTGGGTGCTGGAGGAGTTCGCGGAATCGAAGGCGCATTACGAGCGCCTCGGCCTCGCGGATCGGATCGAGCTGGACCTGCATGAAGGCGGCCACGAGATTCGCCTGGAGTCGGGCCTGCGCTTCCTGAAAGAGTGGCTCTGAGGAGCTCACGCCAACCCTCTCGCGGGGGCGGGCTTCTCCCGCCCCCACCCCTTCCGGCATCGATACCACGATGAAGGGGACGGACGCGGATGGAGGGGCGCGGCTCCGGCGGCGTTCCTAATCCCCCCATTTATCCGTGTTCACCTGCTGCCATCTGCGGATAGCCGAGTACGTCCGCGCCTGCCAACGCGTGCTTGACGCGCCCTTGCTTTCTGTGATAGCATTGCGCAGGTTTCCATTTCGCACGCGGTGCGAGAAAGGAGATACCCGATGTTCCGCAGGAGCGTTCTACGACCACAGGGACATGGGTTTACCCTGATCGAGCTGCTCGTGGTCATCGCCATCATCGCCATCCTGGCGGCAATCCTCTTCCCGGTCTTCGCGCGCGCGCGGGAAAATGCGCGCAAGGCAGCCTGCCAATCGAACCTGAAGCAGATCGGCAACGCCCTAATGATGTACGTTCAGGATTACGATGAAACGCTGCCCATCGTCACCACCGCGATCAGCGGCGGCTACCGTGTGGGCGATCCCGATGCGCCCTGCTGCTCGAAGGCCTGGCACCAGAACAGGAGCACCACGAACCCCGCGCCGGCGCCCACGATGGTTCATAACGGCTTTGTCGCCCATCGCCTGGAGCCCTACGTGAAGAACACCCAGGTGTGGCGCTGCCCCTCAATGCCCGGCACGCCAAGCATCACTGGCGACTCCACCTCCTACCTGTGCAGCCTCGCCATCTCCCAAAGGTACAGCGCCGCCACGCTCCTACTGGAGGGCGCCTCCCTGGCCGCGATCAAGCCCTCTCCCTCGGAAGTCCCCATCTTCCAAGACGCGGTGGCCTGGTACGAATCAGGGACCCAGGCCAATCTCTACCGTGGCAACTGGCTTGTCACCGGGTGGACCTCGCCGCACGGCACCGGCGGGGGCAGTCCCACAAACGTCGCCTTCCTGGATGGCCACGTCAAGGCGCTGCCGATCCACCGCTGGATGCTCGCGATCCGCGATACCCAGCCCTGGAAGTAGCCCGGCATCGCCGAACCCAAAGCGGCCGCGCCCGCGGTGCCCCCGCG
>DUUU01000163.1 GCA_012841485.1 Armatimonadota bacterium | reverse complement strand
CTTTGGGATCTCCAGCAGGCGCACGCCGATCCCCGGATGCTTGCGCTCGAAGCGCGCCACCGTCTCGCGGTAGAGCGGTCGCGTCTTCTGATCCGCTGGATAGGCCAGCACGAGCGTCACCTGGCCGGTCTCTGCCTTCTGCCGGCCGCAGCCAGCAACTAGCAGGGCGAGGAGCGCCATCAGCAATGCGCCGGCCCGGCCCCCGTTGGATGCCGTCCTGCGCGGTTTGTTGCCGGCGCCGCCGAACCCGTCCTCGCGGCGTGCGCGTCTCTTGCATAGAAGCATAGACTATAAGCCCCCCCCGCAGAGGCGATCCTCTGCTCCGAGCGCACGCCGACGCCTTTCGGGGCCGCGGCGCTATCCGAGACAGAAGTTGCTCAACAGTTTGCTGCTCGCGGGCTGGTTCCTCCCGAGAAATCGTGCATAGGCACGTCCGCTGGCGCGCGCGTCCGGCGCAGCCCCCAGGATGGAGCGCCTCACCTGCCCATCCGTGTCCGTCCCCTGCGTCCGTGGTATCGCCGCGCGGTGGGGATTCCGAGAGATGAGGAAGGAGAGGCCGGTCCAGGAACCGAACACGGGGGCACGGGCAGCGCCAGGGTGCTGCCTTGTGCCATTCCCTGGAGGGGTCTCATGTTGACGTCAGATCAGGTGAAGAAGTGGGCGAAGGAGTGCGGCGCGGATATTGTCGGAGTCGCCTCGATGGACCGCTTCGAGGGCGCGCCGAAGCAGATGGACCCGCGCTACATCTTCCCGGATGCGAAGGCGATGATCGTGCTCGGCTTTCGCATCCTGCGCGGCACGCTGCGCGGGATTGAAGAGGGCACCTTCTACGTCTCCTATGCCGGCATGGGCTACGCCGGCATCAACCATGTCCAGCAGCCGATGGCGCTCTGGGAGTTGTGCAAACGGATTGAGGACGAGGGTTGGGAGGCCGTACCGATCCCCAACAACTTCCCCTGGACCAACACCGATAGCAGCGGCCAGAACCCGGAGGCGACCGGCAAGATGCGCGAGGCGTTCAGCCGGCCCGTCTCGCCCGATAAGCCGGCGCCAGATGTCTTTGTGCATATGCGCATCGCTGCCTTCGCGGCCGGCCTGGGCGAGATCGGCTACAGCAAGATGTTCATTTCGCCACAATTCGGGCCTCGTCAGCGCCTTGCCGCCGTTCTCACGGATGCGCCCCTGGATCCCGACCCGCTCTACTCCGGGCCCCCGCTTTGCGACCGCTGCATGGCGTGCGCGCGCGAGTGTAGCGGCGGAGCCATCAGTATGGAGAAGACGGTGAAGGTCACCGTCGCCGGCCGCGAGCTGGAATGGGGCGAGATCGATTACCAGAAGTGCAGCCGCTACTTCTGCGGGGCAAGCAAGGCGCACAATCCCTTCATGGTCTCCGAAAAGGACGAGGAGGGCTTCAACCAGCCCGTGGGCGCCGCCCAGCGCTACAAAGTCGGGCCCACCTATGATTATGGCCGCGCTCTCGAAGGCGCCAGCGGCTGCATTCGTGCCTGCATGGTGCATCTGGAGGAGCGGGGCAAGCTGCAGAATGCCTTCCATAACCGCTTCCGCAAGCGCAAGCCGTGGAAGCTGGAGTAGGGGAACACGACATCCCAGAAGATGAACGCGAGCGGGTGGGGAGGAGCGAGGGCACACGGCGCTCCCTCCCGCCCG